>CAJVYZ010000327.1 GCA_913009915.1 uncultured Gemmatimonadota bacterium
TGTCGAGCGTCTTGGTGGCGAAGAACAGCCGCAGGATGTCCACGTCCTCGCCATACCCGAACGCCCGCAGAAGCGCTGTGGCCGGGAATTTCTTTTTCTTGTCTATGTGGACGTAGACCACGTCGTGGATGTCGATGGTGAACTCGACCCACGACCCCCGGAACGGGATGATCCGCGCACTGAACAGCCGCTGCCCGTTGGGGTGGATATCCTCCTCGAACACCACGCCGGGCGAGCGGTGCAACTGGCTCACCACGACCCGTTCGGCGCCGTTGATCACAAAGGTGCCCAGGGGGGACATTATGGGAAGTTCGCCGAGGTAGACCTCCTTCTCGATGGCGTTCTTAAGACGCTTTTCGCCATCTACCTCCTCGAACACGTCCAGCCGCAGCTTGGCCTTGAGCGGCGCGGCGTATGTCATGTCTCGTTCGACACATTCCTCGGCGGAATACTTCGGTTCCCCCAGGCTGTAGCTGAGGAATTCGAGGCTGTACTTCCCGTTGATGTCACTGATCGGGAACAGGTCTCGGAACACCCGCTCGAGCGACACGTCCTTCCGATCGCCGTCCACCTCGTCGGGTTGGAGCAGCGTCCGGAAGGCCCGGGTCTGGATATCGAGGAGATGCGGCATTTCCATGCCGCTCTCGCGCTTGGAGAACGTAATTACCGGTCGCGTTGTCAGCATCAGTCACTCACGCAGCACAAATGGCCCCGGCGGTGGCGGCCCGGAAGTTCCGGGCGGCCGCGCGGGGCGTAAGGTCCACTCAATGTCGAAGTCGCAGCTTGTCCCATACCGTCTCGCTGAAATAGTGTCGTGGCAGTTCCACCCCCGGCGGGGGTGGCTGGACGACGCTACTTCAGTTCGACGCCGGCGCCCTGCTCTTCCAATTTCTTCACCAGCTCCTCGGCTTCGGCCTTCGGAATATCTTCCTTGACGGCGCTCGGCGCGTTATCCACCACGGCCTTGGCCTCCTTGAGACCCAGGCCGGTGATCTCGCGTACGGCCTTGATCACCTGGATCTTCTTGTCGCCCGCGCTGGTGAGCATGACGGTGAACTCCGTCTTTTCCTCAACCGCGGCCGCTGCGTCCCCACCGGCCGCTGCCGGTGCCGCGGCGGCCGGCGCAGCGATCTCGACGTTGAACTTGTCCTTGAAGGCATCGATCAGCTCGGACAGCTCGATTACCGTCTTCTGCCCGATCGCGTCGATGATATCGTCGTTGGTCATTGTCGCCATGTCTGTCTCCATCCCTTATTGAGATTCGGCGCTTCGCTGCGCCCGAAGCGCCTCTACTGCGCCCACGAATTGGTACAACAGTCCATTGAGAGCCCCCAGGAACCCGGACACGGGTGCCTGCATGGTGGCGGCCAGTTGCGACAGCAACTGATCGCGCGATGGCAGCTTGGCCAGACGTTGGAAATCCTCCGGCGTTACCGCCTTCCCGTCCAACAGCCCACCCTTGATAACGGGCCGATCGTGCTCCTTGATGAACTCCGCCAGCACCTTGGCCGCCGAGACGGCGTCCTCACCCGCCAGCACGACACCGGTCGGTCCGGTGAGGTGATCGCCCAGCTCCGTGATGTCACTGGCCGCCAAGGCGCGCTGCATCAGCGTGTTCTTGACGACGAGGTACTTGACGCCGGCGCCCCGGAGGCGGCGGCGCAAATCGGTCATCTGCAGCACGCCCAACCCGGTGAAGTCGGTCAGGTAGACGTTGGGGGATGCCTGCAACTCGGCTTGCAGCGCCTCGACGGTGTCCTGGCGCTGGGTCTTGGTCATATTGCTCATTAGAACTCCGCCGTATCGAGCCGGACCCCAGGCCCCATCGAACTCGAGAGGGAGACCCCCTTGAGATACGTGCCCTTGGCAGCCGAAGGTTTCGCCCGAATGATGGTGTCCATGAAGGCTGCCAGATTGGCTTCCAACTGGGTGGCCTCGAATGAGACCTTGCCGATCGGGGCGTGAACATTGCCGGTCTTGTCGACCCGGAATTCGATCTTGCCGGCCTTGATGTCCTGCACGGCCTTGGCCACATCCGTGGTGACGGTCCCGGCCTTGGGATTGGGCATCATGCCCCGCGGGCCGAGGATCCGGCCGAGCTGCCCCAGTTGGCCCATCACGTCGGGGGTGGCGACGACGACGTCGCACTCCAACCAGCCGTCCTTGATCTTCTGCAGGTACTCGATGCCGACGAAATCGGCGCCGGCCTCCTCCGCTGCAGTGATCTGCTCGCCTTGGGTCACCACCAACACCTTGACCGTCCTACCAGTTCCATGGGGCAGAACAACCGTCCCACGCACAACCTGGTCGGCGTGGCGCGGATCGACGCCCAATCGAACGGCGATCTCGACGGTCTCGTCGAACTTGGCGTAGGCGGCCTCCTTGACGAGTCCGATCGCTTCACCCGCGCCGTAGCTCCGCGCACTGTCTATTTTCTCGGAGGCGCCCCGATAGTGCTTGCCGTGTCTGGCCATCAGTCGCTCACCTCCAGCCCCATGGAGCGGGCTGTCCCGGCGATCATCCGGACGGCGGCATCCATGTTGGCCGCGTTGAGATCTTCCATCTTGATCTCGGCAATCTTCTCGAGCTGGGCGCGGGTCACCGACCCCACCTTGGTCCGGTTGGGTTCGCCGCTCCCCTTGGCTACTCCCGCCTCCTTCAGCAGGAGATTGGGCGCCGGGGGCGTCTTGGTAATGAAAGTGAACGTCCGGTCCGCGTAGATCGTGATGACGGCCGGGATCACCATCCCCGCTTGTTGCTGGGTCTTGGCGTTGAACTGCTTGCAGAAATCCATGATGTTGACGCCATGCGGACCCAGTGCCGTCCCAACGGGCGGTGCCGGGTTCGCTGCGCCAGCCGGGACCTGCAGCTTGACGACAGCCATGATCTTCTTTGCCATCTGACTCCTCTATCGTCACGGCGTTAAGGTGCCGCGGACTGCCGCGATGACCCGCGCGGTCGCGGGGCGGCCACTTCAGCTGTCAGCGATCGGCTGTCAGCTCACGACGGTACCCGCCTGACGGTGTTGCGGTGAGCCTGCTACGGCCCACGTTGGTCCGGCGAGGCCCCGACGTCAGTGGGCCAGCAGTTGCAAGTAATCCAGCTCGACCGTGGTGGGACGCCCGAACAAACTGACGCTCACCCTGACCTTGCCCTTGTCGGACAAGACCTCTTCGATCGTCCCGCTGAAGTCCAAGAAGGGCCCCTCGGTGATTTCGACCACCTGGCCGACAACGAACGGGATTTCCTCCTTGGCCTCTTCCTCCGCCACCTCTTCTACTATGCCCAGCAGGCGGTTGACCTCGTCCTGGCGCAACGGCTGCGGCAACCGCCCCGTGCCCACGAACTTGATCACGCCCTGCACGCTGTTGACCAGGTGGAGGGCTTCCTGGGTCATCCCCATTTCGACCAGCACGTAGCCGGGGTAGAGCTTACGCTCCACCGTGACCCTCTTCCCCGCCTTGATCTCCACCACATCCTGCACCGGGACCAAGGCCTGGCGGACGAGTCTCTCGTCCTCCGGCCTGGGGTCCTCTTCGATGCGCTTGACCACCAGGCTGCACACCTTCTTCTCGTGTCCAGCCGTCGTCTGGATCGCGTACCAGCGGTATTCCATATGCCGTCCTACCGCGTCAGCGCCGCGACGCCATCCACCAGAATGATCTGGAGGAGCCAGTCCATCAGCCCAATGAGCACGCCGATGGCCACCGCCAGCAGAGTGATCCGCTTGGTGGTCTCGACCAATTCCTCACGCGTGGGCCAGGTGATCTTCTTGAGTTCGGCGTTCACCGCCACCAAGAAGTGGCCCGTACGCTGGAGCGAGCCGACGATGCCGCCGCGTTCGGTCGATACAGTCGCCATAGCTACTTGGACTCTTTGTGCATCCGGTGCGCGTTGCACCGGGGACAGTGTTTCTTCCACTCAACGCGCTCCGGGTGCAGCCGCCGGTTCTTCGTCGTGAAGTAGTTCCGGTTCTTGCACTCGGTGCATTCCATGATGACTTTGTCGCGTTTCGACGTCATATTCGCTCTCGCTCAGGCGAGGGCAGCGGGGGCGGCGAGAGCAGCGGGGGCAGTCCCCCCTCACCTCACCGGCACGCGGCCCAGGCTCTTCGTTACTTCAGTATCTTCGTCACCACTCCGGCGCCCACCGTCCGGCCACCCTCACGGATGGCGAACCGCAGCCCCTCGTCCATGGCGATCGGCGTGATCAGCTCGATCGTCATCTGCACGTTGTCGCCCGGCA
>CAJVYZ010000328.1 GCA_913009915.1 uncultured Gemmatimonadota bacterium
AACGGGGCAAGTCCGCCCAACACTAACCACCCCACTTGCAGACCCCTTGGTGGGTTACCTGCGGAAGCGTGATGCCGACCAGCATGATGCTCCAATCCCTCGATGACAACGTGGCAGCAGTGACGTATAACGTCGGCTCCACCAGCGGCACCCTTCGACTCAAGGCCACGGGCTTCCAGGCGACTGATATCGGTTCCATGAGCGTCACCGCCCTCGCCAACCCTCTCGTCAGCCTGGTCACGCCGGCCGAGACGACGTCAGGCCGGGCCGTGATCAACAACCGCCAGCCGGTGATCCGGGCTACCTACCTGCCCAACGGGACGGCCATCGACACCAGCGACACGGTCCTCAAATGGGACGGGGAGGACGTCACCGCTCTTGCGCGACACAACCGCGGGGTCTTGGAGTGGGAGGTGGATTCCACCCGGTGGCTCAGTCCAGGCGACTCGGCCGAGGTGGAACTCAAGATCTGCAACACGGCCTCAGGCTGCACTACCGAGACACGCTGGGCAGTGCTGCTCGACGACGACAAGCCAATTCTGGGCTTTACTGGAATGCCACTCGGCGCCCTGAACGCCGGTTTCGGAGCTCCCTTTGGTCCCGGCATCTCGTTGAGCGGCGCCGAGATCGAAACCGGCTTGGGGACGGTGCCCTACTTCTCCATGGGGGCGGCTCGGTCAGCTGGCCTCGTCTACTCGACGCGGCAATCGTATCCCCGCGCCCTGGTGCCCGTGGACCTTGAGTTGACTTGGCCCAGCGGCACCCCAAGCAGCATCAAGCTCTACCTGTGGGACGGGGCGGTGAAGATGGATTCGCTGGTTGTGACGTCACCCACCTGTGCTACGGGGTCGGCCAAACGCTGCCGCGCGGTGTTGGAGGCGGATTTCTCCAGCGGCACCTTCCCGACGCCGACGCGGAAATGGCTCACCATCGAAGCGCAGGTGTGGAGCGGGGCTACGGTGAAGAGCGCGACGGATTCAGTCGAAGTGGCCATCGTCGACCGCAGGACCACGCGCTATGGCACCGGCTGGTGGCCCTCCGGGATGTTGTCGCTGGTCCAGAGCGGCAATGACCGGCTGTTGGTCGGCGCCGCCGGGACCGTCACGGTCTTTCGCGGCAATGGGGACAGCCTCTACGTGGGACCGCCGGGAACCACGTCCGTGCTGAAGAAGACGACTGGTGGGTGGGAACTGAGTCCCCGCGGGTCGACGAGCAAGCTGGCGTTCGGCACCAGTGGCCGCCTCCGTGCCGGTATCGACAATAATTCTAATGCAGACAGTCTGCTGTACGAGGGGTCGACCGACAAATTGCTGACCCTGAAGGACCCGGTCGGGAAGACCATTACCCTGGCGTACGACGGCAACGGCAGGCTCAAGACCTTTACCGATCCTGGAGGCCGCAAGACAGCCGTCAGTATCAACTCATCGACGAATCAACTGACCTACGATTCACTGAGTTCAAATACCACCAAGCCTTATACGACGACGTACAAGTACCAGGTGTACAACAGCAGTACCAAGACCGTGGTGCTCACCAAACGGATTGGCGTCATCACCGACACAACCACCGTAGTGTACGACTCTACCTTCAAACGGCGGCCGAAGCAGGTCACTCTCCCTCAGGTCAAGGACGAGACCGGCTCGTCGGTGAATCCCACCATCAGCTATACCGCCTACGAGCGGCAAGGCTACACCAACTTCCGCTCGCTCGACAGTGTCTACGTCGAGTTGAAAGACCCACGGAATAACTGGTCGAGATCATTGCTGAACCGCTGGGGACAGTCCCTCGAGTCGTGGGATTCCCTGGGCGCCACGGGCCGGGCCAAGTATCACCCCGATGGCCGTGTGCAGTGGGCGGAAGGCGCCAACGGGGATTCGAGCCGGGTCTATTCGGTCTATGATGATCTCCGACGACTGGTAACGAGCTATGTTCTCCGTTCTACGACCGATACTCTCCGTGGTGATAGCCTCGTGTATGACAACAATCACCGAATCATTCGCACGGTGGACAATCGGGGCAAGGTCGATAGTGTCCAGTATGACGCAAACGGCAATGTCACACGGATGGTGGCCGCCGATGGAGGCCGTACGGCGTACTACTACCGCAGTGACGGATTGGTGGATTCACTCCTCCTGCCCGGGTCGAATAGATCTCGCTGGTACAGCTATGAGGGCACGTGGAAGAACGTCTGGCGGCTGATCGACGAAAGCGGCTCTGCGGTAGCGCTACACTACTACGACAACTACGGTCGTCGAGACGAGTCTCAATACCGGGTAGGGGTCGAGGTAGATGGAGTGACGACCGAATGGCAGTGGCGCCGCACCCTGACCTACTATACGGTCAGCAATCAGGTCGACTCTGCGGTCAGCCAGCGAACGGAGAACTGTACCACCTGCCTTAGCGCACCGCCACTCAACCCGTGGCCGCCTTCGAACGACACACTGAAGACACGACGCGGAGGGGTCATCTTTGACCGGGCGGGACGCGACTCCATTCGGTTGGGCGACCGTGCCATGACCGACGCGGGTTTCTCGGGCGGCAAGGTGCTCTATCTGCGCGACCGCCTGGGGCGGGTGGTTAGCCGCCGGCCGCACCTCAAGCTTGTCTGGGCCACGGCCAAGGACTCTATGGTCTACGACGTGGCCGGTAACGTGGTCAAGACGATCACCCGGCGGGGCGACACCCTGACCGCGACCTTCGATTCCCGTAACCGGAAGACCCATACCGTGATTCCAGGCGTGGGAACGCTCAGCCGGGAATTCAACGGGCCCCTGAACCAAGTCACCCGGATCTGGTACGACAACCCCGTGGACTCCATCGGCGGTGTGAACGGGGAGGTGCGATATGGCTACGACGAGCGAGGTCGCCTCGTGGCCGATACGTCCTACACCGGAACGACGATCAGGAGTTTCATCCACACGTACGACCAGTACGAGCGCGATAGCACGACGGCGGGGCCGCTGGGGACGTGGCGCACGGCCTATGACTCTGTGCGTGGGTTTGCCAATGAACTCGTCACTCCCTTTGGGGATACCTTGCGCTACCGGTACGACACGCGGGGCCGGCCGTTCGAGTTGAAGATCCACAGTAGTGGGCCGGTCCAAACCCGCTCCCGCAGCTGGGATGCGACCGGCGCTCTCAGCACTCTGAGGCACAGCCTGCCCGGCTGGACGGCGGGCAAGTACGAACGCGTCACGTATGAAGATGAGCCCGGCGAAAGCCCGGCGCTGGGGATGGTATGGACGGAGTCCGACAGCGTTACCACTGACAGTGCGTTCGTCGATCTGGAGTATGATGGCTGGTCGCGCCTAACCTGGGTGAAGACCACGACCGAGCCTGATATTGGGGCTGACAGCCTCTCGCTATCGTTTGACCGTGCCGGCAACGTGGACACCGGGGCGGAAACGTATGCTGCGGCTACGGACCGGCTCTCGTCTCGCCTCGACGGCGACGGCTATTCCTGGTCCTATCAGTACGACAACGCGGGGAACATGACTACCGCCACCGGCACTAAGTCGGGTCAACCGACGCATACCTGGGCCTACCAGTACGATGCCCTCAACCGGCTCAGTGCGGCTCGCTACGACGCCGTCCTGATCGGTCGGTATGGCTATGACGTGCTCGGTCGCCGGATCGCCAAGAGAGTCTACAATGCGGGAACCGGCGGCACGGTCGAGTATCTGCGATTCGTCTACCGGGGATCGCAGGTGTCGTTCGAGGCCGATTCTGCCGGGACCGTAGGGACCAGGTACGTCTGGGGTGTGGGCACCGACAACCTCGTGGCGATGAGGACCGGCACCACCACGCGTTACGTGGTGGTCGACAAGCTGGGCTCGGTGCGGGGACTGGTCGACCGGGACGGCACCTGGTACAGTTCGGTGCGCTACACGCCCTACGGGGCGATTGCCAAGACCAACGGGCCGGCGCCGATCCACCGCTATCGGTGGACGGGCCGAGAGTATGACGCCGAGACCGGCATGTACTTTCATCGGGCGCGGTATTACTCGCCCGACATGAGGCGGTTCACGCAGGAAGACCCGATTGGGTATGCGGGAGCCAGTAATCTCTATGCCTATGTCGACGGCGACGTTCTTGAGGCAACAGACCCATCCGGGCTGCTGAAATCGACAGTCGACGGTCCCCGCGGGTTCCGCCCTGAGTGTACTCTTGGCGGAAGCCAACTAAATTGGGACGGCTCCGTCGGGACGTGCTCGGCTACACATGTCGGAGCGGATGG
>CAJVYZ010000329.1 GCA_913009915.1 uncultured Gemmatimonadota bacterium
GATATGGCCGGGCGCGTCCACGATGATGTAGTCCCGCTTAGGCGTGCCGAAGAACACCCGGGCCACATCGATGGTGATGCCCTGAGATTGCTCGTCCTTGAGCGCATCGAGAAGAAAGGCGTATTCGAACGGCCTGGCGTTCCGCTCGCAATTGGCCCGCACCTGCTCGAGCTTCCCCTCGGGCAGCGACCGCGTATCCGCCAACACTCGGCCGATGATGGTACTCTTGCCGTGGTCGACGTGCCCCACGATGACGATGCTCAACCGCTCTCTGTTATCGTATTGAAGCGCTTGGCCTTCTGGCCCAGCGTCAGGGAGGCGCAAACTCATATAACCGTCGTTCACCTAACATTGTTGGTTGAGTACTGCCTGACCGACCGTCGATACCACCTATGCTTCCCCGCCCCTTGCCATGCAACCCCCGCCCCCCATTCCCCGGGACCTCCACACCATCTCCCACGCCCCACGCCCTACGCCCTACCCACCCAACACCTTCTCATACAACCCCACATGCCTCTCCGTCATCATCCCCCGAGTAAACTTCTCCATCACCCGCCGCCGCCCCGCCTCGCCCATCTTCCGCGCCACGGCGGGATCGCCGGCGAGCGTCGTCATGGCATCGGCCAAACTATCCACCGACCGTAGCGGAACGACGAACCCCGTTTCGCCCGCCACGTTCACATCCTTGACCCCGCTGGGCAGATCGGTAGTGATGACCGGCCGAGCGGCGGCCATGGCCTCGAGGGGCACCAGGCCGAACATCTCCTTGACGGTGACCGACGGCAGCACCACGAAATCGGCTTCCCCCATTCGCACCGGCAGGTCCTCGTCCGGATATTCACCGAACCAGCGGACCCGGTCGCCCAATTCCAGAGCCTTGGCCAGGGTCTTGAGCCGGGGCGCTTCGGGTCCGTGACCCACCACGTCGAGGTCGATATCCTCGGTCCGCGACAGAGCCCGCAAGAGGACATCCACCCCCTTGTATCGTTCCAGCCGGCCAATGAACAAGGCCCGTGCGGGCCGGCCGGCCGGCGCCCCGGGCACGTCCAGCCAGCGGCCCTCGTTGATCCCGAAGGGGATGATGTCGATCTTGGACTCGAAGCCCTCCAGCTCGGAGCACAACGCCACGTGGGCCCGGCTGGGTACCACGATGGCCGCGGCACGGGTCAGGGCCCGGCGCGCCAGCCACCGGCGCGAGGTTCGGGGATCACTGGCGTGCTGGGTCACCACGATCGGCGCACGACTCAGCCGCAACAGAATCACGACGTCCGCCAGCGAGTGCGGGTGGTGCACGTGGATCACGTCCGCCCGCTTCCACGTGCCCGCCAGATATCCCGGGGCCAGTTCCTGCAATCCCAACGCGCCAAAAGAGAAGGCCTTCGTCACGCTGGTCCGCTGCCGCTTGGGACGCTTGCCGCGCCTCTCCCACTGCCAGTGCGTCTCGACCGCCAATACCTCCGCCTCGTGTCCCAACGCGGCGGTACCCTCGGCCAGGTTCTTCACCACGCGCTCGACGCCGCCGGAATGGGGCCAATAGTACTTGGCCAAGTGAAGGACTCGCATCGGCCCAAAGATAACCCCCTCTTGGATAGGGCATCGCTCCCGGCCATTCTTCCAGCGGTCTTGCCCCCGAATCCGGAGCACCTGCTTGCGAGCCGTAATTTTGTCCCACCACGCCGCCGATCCTGGACAGCGAACCCGCTACCACGCCATGGCGTCGCAGGGCTGCCAAATCTGGTTGGCTGTCCCTCATGAGTGGCATCCTGCCCACCAGACGGAACCATTCCGTACCCAGTCATCCGACGACGGGAAACTGCAGATCGTTCCGGTACACGTCCGTGGCTCGCTGCCGGGCAACGTTCCGGCCCGGTGGAACACGCGCACCATATCGCGGTTGCTGCGTGACGTGCGGCCTGACATCGTCCAGATCGAAGAAGCCCCCCAGACCCAGGCGGCTGCGGTTACCACCGCAGTGGCCCGGCGCCTGTCACTGCCGACCGTGGTCATCGTCCGTGACTCGGTTCCGCCTTCGGGATCGATCATGCAGCGCCGCTACGCCCGGCAGACGCTCCGGGGCGCCTGGGGGTTGATTGCAGTCAACGGAGTGGTGGCCGGGCGCTATGCCGAATTCGCTACCACCAGACCCATGGCGGTCATCGCGGACCGGGCTGTGCGCCCCCCCTTGGAGACTGTGCAACCAGCCGATGATGACTTCATGATTGGGTTCGCCGGACGGCTGGTCCCCGAGCGGGGACTCGACCTCCTGTTCCAGGCGTGCGTCAGCGTGCACGGCACTTGGCACCTCACAGTCCTCGGTAGCGGTCCCGAACAGGAGCGCCTGGAAAACCTGGCCGAGCGGCTCGGCATCGCCGCCAGAGTCAGCTGGGTCGGCGGCCGGCCGGCATCTGAGTGGCATCAGGTGTGGCCCACACTGCACTGCCTGGTCGTTCCGTCCCGCACCACCGACGCGTGGTACGATACCGGTGGCCATCACGTGCTAGAGGCCATGGCCCACGGGGTGCCCGTGGTGGCGGCCCGGAGCGGCGTTCTTCCCGACATCGTCGGTGAGGGAGGCATAACGGTTCCGGAAAACGACCCCGCCGGCTTGGCCAAGGCGATTCGTGAGCTGCAACGACACCCCGACCGCCGCCGCTCCCTGGCCCAGGCCGCCCGCCGGCGGATACTCCAGGAATTTACGGAAGAGGTCCTGGCCAGGAAGACCGTGGAATTCTGGCGCAGGGCGTCGTCGGGTTCCGACGCTGCAAGCCCTTGACGTGAGGCCACTTACGCGCCAAGTTGAGCAGCTAATGACTCCTCGACTCCCCGCCCATGCCCCAGTGTTGCTCGCCGGTATGCTCCTCGCCACGGCAGTGTCGCTGGCGCCACCATCGCTGACCGCCCAGGAAGGCCTGCCGTCGCCGGCCGAAGCGGAGCGATTGCTGCAAACCCGCCCCGACCTGGTGGCCCAACTCCAGCAACGAATTGGCACATCGGGCCTGACGCCCGATCAGATCCGCGCCCGCCTCCGGGCGGCCGGCTATCCCGAAGACTTGCTCGACCCCTACCTGGCCGGCGCCGACAGCACCGCCACCGCCGTTCTTTCCGGACCGGTATTCGATGCCGTCCAGTTGTTGGGACTGGTGGGCATCGAGGAAGTCGAGTCCTTGCGGAGTATGACGGATTCGGCCCTGGCCGTGGCAGACTCCCTCCGGGCCGATTCGCTCGCCCTCGGCAAGAACGGCTTGCAGATCTTCGGGCTCGATGTCTTCCGCAGGGTCAGTACCCAATTCCAGCCCGACGCGTCGGGGCCGGTCGACGACAACTATGTGCTGGGTCCGGGAGACGAGTTGATCCTGTTCCTCAGCGGAGATGTCGAGATCGCCCACAACCTGGCCGTGAGCCGCGAAGGCATCCTGGTGATTCCCCAGGTAGGTCAACTGGCCATCGGGGGATTGACCCTGGCCCAATTGCGGGACCTGCTGTACACCAGGTTGGGTAGGGTGTATTCCGGTGTTCGCCGGGGACCGGATGCCACCACCCAGTTCCAGGTGACGGTCACCAGACTCAGAACCATACAGGTGTTCGTGGCCGGCGATGTGGCCCGGCCGGGGGCCTACGCAATCTCCGGGGCCGGCACGGCCCTGGCGGCACTGTACCAGGCCGGTGGTCCCACCGAGAACGGGTCGCTACGCCGGATCCTCATTCGCCGGCGGGGTCGGGTCGTCGATTCCCTGGATATCTACGACTACCTGTTGCGGGGCGACACCTCGGGCGACGCCCGTCTGGAATCGGGCGACGTGGTGTTCGTGCCGGTCCGGGGAACGCGGGTCACCATGACCGGCTACATAGTGCGGCCGGCCATCTACGAACTGAAGCCGGGCGAGTCTCTCCGCGACGTAATTCGCGGCGCCGGCGGGTTCGAGGCTAACGCCCTGCGGTCCCGGGTGCAGATCCACCGCATCCTCCCACCGGTCGCCCGCGGCTCCGGTGGGCCCGACCGCGTGGTCATCGAAGTGGTCTCCAACGAGTTTGTCGACGGCTACGGGCCGGCCTTCCCCATGGAGCCCGGCGACTCGGTCATGGTGTTCCCCATCGCCGAGCGGCAACAACGCTACGTTACGGTCGAAGGCAACGTCTTGATGGAAGGTCGCATAGGCTTTCAGCCGGGCATGCGCCTGAGCCGGGCCATCCAGTTGGCCGGTGGCCCCAAACCCGACGTGTACCTGGG
>CAJVYZ010000330.1 GCA_913009915.1 uncultured Gemmatimonadota bacterium
ACGATGCGGCCGTCCATGTCGTCCAGGCCGAATTCGTCGACGTTCAGCCGTTCGAGCGCATCCCGTGCCACCGAGGGAGTGATGCGGCCGTCGGCCTTGACCTGGGCGTAGTCGCGGATTCGCCTGAGAAGGCGGTTGGCCACCCGTGGTGTGCCCCGGCTGCGGCGGGCGATCTCCGCCGCCCCCTCCTCCTCGATGGGGACGTCCAGCAGCTCGGCGGATCGGGTGACTATGATGGCGAGATCCGACTCCGGATAGAAGTTGAGGCGCTCTACCAAGCCAAACCGGGCCCGCATCGGCGGCGTGAGGAGTCCGAACCGCGTGGTGGCGCCGATGAGGGTGAATCGCTCGAGCGCCATGGGGATCGTCTGCGCATTGGGTCCGTCCGCAATGCGGACGTCGACCCGGAAATCCTCCATCGCCGGGTAGAGGAACTCCTCGAGTACCGGACGGAGCCGGTGTATCTCATCGATGAACAAGATGTCGCCCGGTCCCAGACCGGTCAGCATCCCGACCAGATCGCCCGGTTTCTCCAGGACGGGACCGGACGTGGTCCGCATCTGGACGCCCATCTCCCGGGCCATGAGCATGGCCAGGGTCGTCTTCCCCAGGCCGGGCGGGCCGAAGAACAGGGTGTGGTCGAGGGTGTCACCCCGGCCCCGGGCCGCGTCGATGGCGATCTGCAGTGACGCCCGCACCTGGGCCTGACCCACGAAGTCTTCCAGGCGTGACGGCCGCAGCGTCGTCTCGGCGCGTGATTCCTCGGGCAAGGCGTCGGGGGTGGTGACGTGAAGTCGGGACATCAAGCCGGTGAAGCTTTCCAGGATGTATGCTTGGTAGGGGCTATGACGTGTTTCGTTTTGCAGTGGACACAACGGTCCCGTACTTGGAGCGCATCCGACGGCACCAGTTTTCGGTTCGTCGTGGCGCAGCGGGTGCAGTACCACTCTGCGGTTGTTCCGCGTACGGTCATACGGTCGATCCTCGTCGTGAAGTCGTCAATTGCTGTAATGCCGCTCGCACCACCGCCGCTGTTTCTTTCTGGGCACCGTCCTGGGTGCCGTCGCCCAGCGCAGCTCGCACCGCTTCTTCTGCGGCCGCAGCCGGGTATCCCAAAATGGTCAGTGCCTTGACTGCTTCTTCGGCGGCGGGCGGCCGCGGCAGGGACGTGGCAACGGCGATGTCGGCAAAGCGGTCTTGCAGCTCCACCACCAGTCGCTCGGCCTTTCGCTTGCCGATGCCGCTCACGGTAGTGAGCGCGGCGATGTCCCGGTCCTGGATGCTCATGACGGTACGCTCCGGACCGAGGGCGGAGAGCAGTCCCAGGGCCAAGCGCGGACCGAACCCGCTGGCGCCGAGCAACCGCTTGAACACCAGCCGCTCATTTGGCTGGTCGAAACCAAACAGGGACCAACCGTCTTCCTTGACCACCAGCTCGGTGTACAGGGTACACCGGGTTCCCAGCTGCGGCAGCCGCTCGGCGACGCCCAGGGGAACCGTGACCGCGTAGCCGACTCCGCCGTCCGTTTGCAGAACGATGGCGTCTCCCGCTCGCTCCGCCAAGGTACCCGTCAGCGTGGCGATCATCGCGGCACCAGCGCGGAAATGGCTCTGGATCTACCGCGCAGCAGGTGCGTCAGCGCGACCGCCACCCCGTCGGCGGCATCAGCCGGTGTGGGTGGGTCGGCCAGCCGCAGTAGCTGGGCAACCATGTACCCCACCTGAGGTTTGAGAGCTGCCCCCCGTCCAACGACGGTCTTCTTGATGGTGGCCGGGGAGTACTCAGCGATCGGTACATTGGCCCGCTCGGCGCTCAGCAGGATGACGCCGCGCGCGTGACCCAGGACGGCGCTGCTGCGGGGGTTCTTGCCGTAGAAGATGTCTTCCACCGCCATGCAATCGGGATGGTGCCTGGCGATGAGCTCGTTCAGGCCGTCGTGGATCGTCACCAGCCTTCGGGGGAGGGGCGTACCCCTGTCGGTGCGCAACACGCCGCACTCGACGAGTCGCGCAAAGTGGCCCGTGCCCGTTTCCACCACACCGTATCCCACCACGATGGAGCCAGGATCCACTCCCAGTACCTTCACGCCACACCCCTCAGGTAGCCACCTCGGCGATGGTCGAGGTATCCATGTCGAAGTTGGAAAAGACCTTTGAGACATCCTCCAGCGCCTCGACCGCGTCCAACAGTCGGAGGAGTTGTTCGGCGTCCTTCCCCGACACCTCCACCGTGTTCTGAGGCACCATGGCCAGTTCGGCTTCGGTGACGGAGAGGCCCTGGTCCTTGAGCTTCTCGAGGACTTCATGGAATTTGGCCGACGCGGTGGTGACGACGTAGGCATCCCCGTCAGCCTGAAAGTCTTCGGCACCGGCTTCGAGTACGGCGTCGAGCGTGGCTTCTTCGTCGTAACTTCCGGCGTCCAGATAGATCTGTCCGCAGCGGTCGAACATCCAGGCCACCGCATTCTGGGCCGCGAGCGAACCACCGTTCCGACTGAAGGCGTGCCGTATTTCTGCGACGGTCCGGTTGGTGTTGTCGGTCGAGGCCTCGATGTAGATGGCGGCGCCGCCCGGTCCGTAGCCCTCGTAGACCACTTCCTCGTACTTGGCGCCTTCGAGTTCACCGGTACCCTTCTTGATGGCCCGATCGATATTGTCCTTGGGCATGTTGACCGCCCGGGCTGCTTCGATGGCAGTGCGCAGCCTGGGGTTGCCGTCCGGGTCGCCACCCGCCACTCGTGCGGCGACGGTGATCTCCCTGATGGCCTTGGTCCAAACCTGGGCACGCTTGGCGTCGGTGATGGCCTTCTTGTGCTTGATCTGCTTCCACTTGCTATGGCCAGACATTGGCCGAACTCCTTGCTGCGCCTGCGGTTGTGTTGATCGGCACCGGGAAGGCGTCCCCTATCTCGAAGTCGCCTGAACAATAGCGGGGGCACCGGGGAGCGGCAACGCGGACGCTTGACCCCTGGGACTTCCCCCCTTAACATCTCCGGCTATGAACGCGAGAATCTTGAATTCCTTCCTGGCGGTGCTGGTCCTCGGGGCCTGTTCCGGAGAGAAGAAAATCGATACCCCGCAATTGGCGGATGTCATGCCGGTCGTGCCCTTGCCACCCGACTCACGATTGGTCAGTCGGGTAGGGTCGGATGAGGCGCTGCAATTCACCTTCCTGAGTAGGTACAGTCAGGAAAGCATGGTCTCGACATACCGAAAGATGTTCACCGCGGCTCCCTGGACCTTCATCTCCGATGCCGAGGCCCCGGACGGTGCGATCATCCTCTACGTGGAGAACGACGGCATCCCTCTCTGGGTGCGAATCACCCGGACTTCAGGTGCCCCGGGATCCACTGTTCAGCTCAGTGGCGCCCTGATCAGCAGAGACAGGGTGTTGGTAGATTCGCTGACTGTACCGGCAGACAGCCAATAACCCGCAATCAGCGCATGGTACCCGCCCTGGCTATCCGCCGGGCGGTGTCGGCGGCCCGGGCGAGCGCCTTCCCCGCATCCGTACCCGCGATGTCTTCGGCGGGGGCCACTAGTTGGCGCAAGGCTATAGTCGCGGCCTCCGGGGTTCCATCCTGCAGTTGCGTGAGGGCAGCCTGTAACGCCCGCCGGGCCCCCTGGGACATGGACAGGCTCGAGAGGCGACGCTTCAGAGCGGCCAGATGGCGCCTGCGAGACCGCTCGCTTGGTACGGTAGGCCCGCACAGCGTCATGGCGACGCGAAGTACCAGCCACATGGCGAAGAGCCCACCACGCTTGGGGCCTCGCGCGGTGTGCTGAAGCAGGCCCAGCAACACCGTCTCACCCGGTGCCCAGCCGGCGCCCTTAATTCCTTTGGTCAAGCCAGTCCTCCACAGCGCCGGCAACCTCCTCGTGGCCGATATCCGTGAGGCATCGGTGATGCCCCAGAGGGCAGGCGGGGCCGCCCATCTTGGAGCACGGCCGGCACGCCAGGCTCCGTTCCAGCACCGTGGCCCTCGCCTTGTAGGGGAAGAACCCCAGCGCCTCGACCGTGGGCCCGAAGAGGGCCACCACAGGGGTATCGAGGGCGGTGCTCATGTGCATGACACCGGTGTCTCCGGCCACCACCACACGGGCTTGATCTATCAGGCTGGCGGTGCCCTGTAATCCCACTCCACCGGCAGCGCTGGCGGCATGAGTTCCACCAGCGTCCGCCACGGACTGACACACGGCCACGTCGCTGGAGCCCCCTACT
>CAJVYZ010000331.1 GCA_913009915.1 uncultured Gemmatimonadota bacterium
GCTCGCGGCACACCCCCGCGTGACCCTCCACTACACACCCACCTATAGCTCGTGGCTCAACCAAGTGGAACTCTGGTTCTCCAAGATCGAGCGCGATGTCATTGCTCGGGGGATCTTCACCTCCGTCGCCGACCTACGTCGCAAACTCATGCAGTACATCCGCGTCCACAACAAGACGTGCCACCCCTTCATCTGGACATACCGCAACGTCAAACGACGCATCCATACTAACGCTAACTGAGTTACAGTCCACTAGTGCGTCCCGAATTTCCTGACCGGTCCGCCGTACTCCACTCGGCCCGCGGGTGACCGAAGCAGCGTACCCGCCATAACACGCGTCCGAATGCACATGGAACGTCATGCCCAGCTCCTGCCCGGCGCGGGCTCGCACCTCAAGCACCCGGTCGAGACGATCCACGGCGCTTTCTTCGGTGGTGCCGCACACACTGATGCAGGCCAGTACCGGGGCCCGTCGTGCATGAAGAGCCTCCAACCGATCCCACAGGGCTTCCGAGTCCATCCGGTAGTTGCCATCCACCGGTACGTACATCAGTTGGTTCGATCCAATGCCCAGCGCGCGGACGATCTTTTCCCAGGAGTAGTGCGCCGTGGCCGCGACCAGGACTACGCTATCCGGCAGCGCGTCGCCGTACTCGGCCGCCAGACGTCGGCCGTAGTCCTGGTAACCTGCGGTCGCCAATGAGTGCTGTGCCAAGGCACGGGCCATGTCCTCCCGCGGAGCCATCTGCCACGACCGCTCCCACAGATCCAGCACGTCGCGGTTGGCGATGTTCAGCAGCTGGCTCAGGTCGAGTTGTCCAATGTCGGCGCTGGAGCCGTCCGGGAGCCGCACTTCGAGATCGAGCCCCAGCGACTGGGCCGCTCCCGCGACAGCGACGGGTAGGTACAGCACGTTCCGAGCGATCCACAGAGCTTCGAAGTTGGCCACGGTCCCGCCCGAGGTCAGGTGGCCCCACGCCTCGTCGCGGTGGTAGCCGACCATTTCGGCCATCTGCTGGGCCACCTCCTGCTCCAAACGAGTCGTTACCGGGGCAGCTTCGGGCGACACGTTGTTGGGGTTGTAGAGCATGGCGGCGAAATACCCGATCTGCGAGGCGATCGTCTGCTGATACGCCATGTGCCCCTTGTACCGGCCGCTGAAGAACGGGACGTCGCGCTTCAATGCGGCCAGCAAACCCATCAATTCCTGCGTCAGGGTGGCTACCGCTTCCTCGTACCCGACGCTCCGCTTGTCGAGCTCGCGGATGGTGATGCCGTCTTCCGGATGGTAATTCCGCCGCCAGAACACGTGGTCCCGAAGCGCCTCGGTGATCAATTGCTCGAACAGGTCGGCGTTCTCGGCCTGCGGGCCGAGAAACCATGATAGCAGGGCGTCGTGTGGGGAATGCATGGAGCTCCGGGACGGAAGCGAGGGCGGCGGGGGTGGCAGCGAGGGCAGCGAGGGCAGCGAGGGCAGCCCAAGGGGTCTGCGGGGAGCCCCGTACCGCCTGGACGCCCGACCGCCGTGAGCCTAGCGGGCGGCAGAGATACTCTGCCGCCCGCTGGGCTCACCAGGCACCGTCGGCCTGTCAGGTCGTGTCGCTGAGCCGGGTGACTTCGCGGGTCGGCTCCTGGCCGCAGCCGGTCCAGGTCATTTTGATGACGGCGACCGGTGTGCCGTTCCTAACCAGGGTCTTGTGGATTTCGCCCTCGGTGAAGCGCAGGAGCGGCCGGGCATCGGTACACGTTGCGTCGTAGGCCAGCGGGGTCACGGTCGTGACGTCGAAGGCCCGCTCGCGGTTTGTCTTGCGGAATATCCAGGTGCCTTCGATGCCAAGTGCCCCACTCGGAAGCGGCTGCTGGAACACGATGGCATCATCCCCGCTGAAGGTGAGTTCCCAACTTGCCCCGGCCTCTTTGAAGGCACGGCCAGGTGTGGTGTGGGTGGTGAGGATCCTCTCTTGCGCCTTCAGCACATCGTTGTCGGTATCGTGCCGCACGCTGCGCGTGCCGTTCCTGACCATCGCCTTGGCCCGGCCGTTGGGAAGGGTGTGGGCCACACCGAAGTGGTCGATCACTTCGTCGATATCGTACCCGGCCTGGTCGGGCACCGGGTCACTGACGGTGACGCTCCCGGAGAACTCAATGGCTGTCCGGCCCACATTGAAGACACAGGGATCGGGGTCGAACCGGATGGTCAGGAGAGTCGGGATGCCGTCCTGGTCTGGGTCCTCCGGCGGCAGCGGCTCGACGACCAAGCACGCCAGCGGATTCCGGTGAGGCCCCATGAACATCGGCGTCACCGGGTGGAACGCGTTGACCATCCCGCCATGGAACAGCGCCCCCATCGACAGATCGGTGTCGTCTCCGAACGCCACTTCGATTTCGGCGAGCTCGGCATCGGTCAGGACATCACCGCCCGCTGGACCGGACGAATCACTGCATCCTACGAGAACCACCAGCGCTGCGGCAGCCACCAAGCCACCGGGCCGGTACGAGGCTCTAGACTTCATGGAAATCCTCCCTCTGAACGGTATTATGTTATCGGTCAATAATACCATTTGGAGACCATCTAAGGAAGGAATCTCCCAAGTATGAAGAGCCTTTCCTGATCCATTCATGGACCCTTCCCAGGCGCACCTTCAAGATCAGGGTGGTCATGAGCCACCATGCCGCGGCTGGTGGCGGAATCCCATCAACGAGCGAACCATGATACGTATTCTCCGTGTGATGCCGGTCTTGATCCTCGCCCTCGCCCCAGCCCTGGCCATCGCCCAAGAGATTACGGTCGGCGGTCAGATTCGCCCCCGATCAGAGTACCGCAACCCATCGTTGAGTGGCGCCGGCAGCACTGGTCGGGAATTCTTCAACGGCGCTGACGGCTTCACCACGATGCGCGCCCGCATCCACGCCGACGCCAGACTCAAGGGCAACGTACGAATTTTTGCCCAGCTCCAGGACGTCCGCATCTGGGGTTCGGAAACCAGTACGCTCGGGGATTTCAACGCCGACAACTTCGATCTTCATCAGGGGTTCGTCGACCTCTCGTCCGAGGATGACGTGTGGCTGGGCCGCGCCGGCCGACAGGAGGTCAACCTCGGCGGCCAGCGCCTGATCGGAGCCGTGGACTGGGCGCAGCAAGCCCGGTCGTTCGATGGCCTCCGGCTGCAGCGCATGAAGGACGGGACCGGCGCCACCTTCCTGGCGTTCCAAACGGCCGACGCCACCGCGCCGACCCAGTCGGCCGATGCCGGGGTATTCGCCGGCTACGGCAAGATCAACAACATCCTCGGCGGAGCACTGGGCCTATACGCCATCTACAACACCCGCAACGGCTCGCTTCCCATCGACCTGGGCACGTTCGGGTTCCGCCAAGTCGGCAAGATCGACAGGTTCAGTTATAGGCTGGAGAGCTACTACCAAACCGGTAGCACGGCTGGCTTGGATGTGCAGGCCTTCATGGTTGGCGCTCGCATCGGCATGAACCTTGGCGACGGCACCGTCACGCTGTGGTACGACTACCTGTCGGGTGACGACGACCTGACCGACAACACCACCAAGGTGTTCAATACGTTGTTCGCCACCAACCACAAATTCTACGGCTGGGCCGACTTGTTCCTGGTCATTCCCGTCGAAACCGGCGGTCGTGGCCTGCAGGACGCGGCCATCAAGAGCACGTACAGGACGTCCGAGTCGACCCTCATCAGGCTGAATCTCCACTCGTTCCGCGCCACCAAACAGGGCACCCTGTCGACCAAGCGGTTCGGTGAGGAAATCGATCTCGTCGGCAGCTGGCGCTACAACGAACACCTGGCATTCAGCGGGGGGGCCTCGTACATCATCCAGGGCGACGCCCTGGCCGAACTGGGCCGGCTGGATCGAGACATGACCTGGCTATACCTGATGGTCGACGCCACTTTCTAGACTGACCTGCCGGGGTGGGTGTGTTGTACTTAGGGCGGTCAGACGGTCGGGCGGTCAGATGATCGGTGCCTGGGCGACGGTAGGCGGTATCGTCGCTTCAGCGACAGGGCCGAGTCGCGGCTTCAACCGCGGAATCGGTTCCAACCCTCCCCCCCAGCGTGCTATGCTACAGGGATGACCGACCGACCCTCGCCACTCGGGAACCAGATCGGAAGAGCGTCGTGTAGGGAAAGAGTGTAGATCTCGGTGGTCGCCGTATCATTAAAAAAAGAAAAGAAAAAGAAAAAAAGGAAAAAC
>CAJVYZ010000332.1 GCA_913009915.1 uncultured Gemmatimonadota bacterium
GGGGCGCCTTCGGGCCCTGCTGGACCGCAAGAAACAACTTCCAACAGACCGGGCGCTGGAAACCACCAAGGCAGTAGCCTCGGCCCTGGACCATGCCCACGGGAACGGCGTCATCCCCGGCGACATCAAGCCGGAGAACATCCTGCTGGCCGACAACGGCCAAGCGGTGGTAGCCGACTTCGGCATCGCTTTGGCCGTGACCGAGGCCGGCGCCACCCGGCTCACCGAGACAGGGATGTCGCTGGGGACACCCGAGTACATGAGCCCCGAGCAGGCCGCCGGCGACCGGCAGCTAGACCCAGCCAGCGACATCTATTCATTGGGCGCGGTGCTGTACGAGATGCTGACCGGAGATCCGCCGCACACGGGGTCGACGGCCCAGGCCATCCTCGCCCGGGTGATGATGGAACAGCCGACCAGCATCCACATGCTGCGGGAAACCGTGCCCCAACATCTAGAACAAGCCGTGATGAAGGCATTGGCCAAGGTGCCGGCGGACCGGTGGCAGAGTGCCGACGAGATGCTCCAGCACCTCGAAACGACGATCACGTCGAGCGGCGGGCTCATATCCAGCTCCCTTGGGCCGCTCCGGGGAATATCAATGGGACCCCGGCGGCGGGTATGGTGGATGGCGGCCGGTGCCGTGGCCGCGGTGGTCGTCATCGCCGTGTTCGGCGCGACCAAGCTGCGAAACGATCCAATCACCATCACCACCTCGAACATCCTCCATGTGACGAGCGACCCCGGCCTCGAGTTCCAGCCCGCGATCTCGCCGGACGGAAGCGAGGTGGCGTACGTCGTTGGTCCCATCGGGAGCTCGCGCATCGTCGTGCGGAGCGCTATCGACGTCGGCAGTGGGGGAGGGTTGCGGCCTGGCTGACGGAGTCTCGGGAGGCCATTGGTACCCGTGGTGGACGCCAGGCGGAGCGTCCCTACGCTTCTGGGCCTGTACGTCCGGCTTCCGTATCGAACCGGGCTGTGACTGGAAGGAGGCGGGAAAACTCGGCGCCTCCGTCCGCAGACGTCTGGGCCTTGCCTATGCTGCCCTCGGACACAAGGAGTCTGCGATCCGGGAGGCAACCAAGGCGGCGGAGCTAATGCCTGTGTCCTGGGACGCCTTGGAAGGGATGGTGGGCATCATTCGTCTCGCCGAGACCTATGTGATGGTGGGTGAGTACGACGCGGTGATCGACCAATTGGACTATCTGCTATCCATTCCATCGTTCATAAGCGTTCCACTGCTCCGCATCGATCCCCTGTACGACCCGCTGCGCGATCACCCGCGCTTCCAAACTCTGCTGGACAGGTACGACAAGTGGGTAGTGTGCCCCCGGGAGAGTGACCTCCGTTCGTCCACAGCGGCAGAACCTCAAGCGCCCTGACCGGCGGGTGAGGTGGTGCCGTCCCGGCGCCGGCTCCGGGGGACGCCGCGACGAAGGCGACGGAGTTCCTCCTGCGGCCCCAGAACCAACATGACATCGCCGTGGCGAAAGGCGTAGTCCGGTTCCGGCACGGTGACGGCCTGTTCCCGGCCGTCGTCCAGAGTCCGCCGCACCATCAACACGCTCACGCCGAACTTGGTGCGGATTTGCAGGTCGCGAATGGTGCGGCCCACGAAGTGGGCTGAGACCGGAACGGAGGCAACCACGGAGTTGCCCAGGGTCGGCATGGCGGTGGACTCAGGCGTGCTCTCCAGAGCCGCTACCATGCCCGGTACCATATCCCGCTTGAAGACCTCCGAGTTGTAGCGCTCGATGACATCCTTGGGCCGGACCACTCCGGTGAGTCTCCCGTCCTCGAGCACCGGAACTTCCCCCCGGTACGTTCCCAGCAGTTTGATCACATCGGCCAGCGAGTCGCTGGGCGAGACCCAGGGAAATACGCCCCGGTCCATGATATCCTCGGCGATGACCAACTGGTTGAGCAGTTCGGCGTTGGCCATGACCGGGAGAATGGTGTCTGGCGGGATGACTCCCTCGAGGATGTTCTCATCGCCGGTGACGAAGAGGGTCCCGCCGGGGTGGTCGACGAACTTGGTGATTATGGACTCCAGCCCATCGCCCGCGCGTACGGCTACCATGTCGAACAGCATCACATCTCGGACCGCCACGGGTTGCAGGAGGTTGATGACTCGGGCCCGGCTGATGTCGATGCCGCGGCGCAGGAGTTTTAAAGTGTAGATGGACGCTCGCTGCAACCGGGTGGCCAGCAGCGTGGCAATGATGCAGCTGATCATCAGCGGCAGGATGATCTTGTAGTCGTTGGTCAGCTCGAAGATGATGAGGATGGCGGTGATCGGTGCGTGGGTGGCGCCGGCCAGCACCGCGCCCATGCCTACCAGGGCGTAGGCACCGGGGCTGGCCGTGGCCATCGGCCAGGTGGCGTGCATCACGGTACCCATGGCGCCGCCCAGCATGGCTCCGATGAACAGCGAGGGGGCAAAGATCCCGCCCGACCCGCCCGATCCGATAGTGAGGGACACGGCGATGATCTTGAAGGCCACCAGCAGCAGCATCAACTGCCATATCATGCTGCCGTTGATCGCTTCGTTGATCGCCTCGTAACCCACGCCGAAGACGTGGGGCAGCCAGATGCCGATGAGGCCGAGGAGGGCCCCACCCAGCAGTCCCTTGAATGGTTGATAGATTTTGAGCCGGTCGAACAGATCTTCGAAGCCGTACAGCATGCGAATGAACGCCAGGGCCACGAACCCCGCCAGCAGGCCCAGACCGGCGTAGGCGAACAGTTCGTTGACGTGTACCAGGCTGTAGCTGGGGACTCGAAAGGCGGGGAAGTCCCCCAGGAAATACTGGCTGACTACCGTGCCCGAGACCGACGCGATGACGATGGGCGAGAACTGGGCGACTCCGAAGTCGCCTAGGATTATCTCCACGGCGAAGAGCGCGCCCGCCACCGGCGCGTTGAAGGTGGCGGCGATGCCGGCCGCCGCGCCACAACCCACCAGCGTGCGCAGGCGGCGCTCGTCGATCTTGAGCCACTGGCCGATGGTGGATCCCAAGGCGGAGCCTATCTGTACGATGGGACCCTCGCGCCCCACCGAGCCCCCTGAGCCGATGCTGACCCCCGAAGCGATCAACTTGGCCAGCACCACCCGCGGCCGGATGCGCCCGCCCTTGATGACCACCGCCTCCATTACCTCCGGCACACCGTGGCCCCGGGCCTCACGCGCGAAATAGTAGGTGATCAAACCAACGATCAGACCGCCGACCGCCGGCGCGGCGATTTTCCACCAGAAAGGCAGCCCGGCGATGTACTCGAGGGAGTATTGGTCGTTGCGCCAGAAGACCTCATTGAGGAGCCTGATGAGGAGCCGAAAACCGACCGCGGCCAACCCGCCCAGCAGTCCAATCAGCACCGCCACCAGCACCATGTAGATCTGCTGGGTTTGGCGGAAGCTGTCGTGCGCTTCACGCAGGTTCCGGATGGCTCGCCTGATCATGCCGTGCCGCAAGCTCCTGATCTAGTTGAGGATGCCAGTTCTCAATCTAAGCGGGGAGGGGTCTGGTGGCGCCACGGCGAATCGTTCGGGTCGCTGCAGGGGGCTGGAGGCCCAGCCCAACAGGCACGCGTGCCCATACCACTGGCGACTCGGCGCCGGGTGAAGCCGCTACGGGCCGTGACAATCGGCCGCCGATGAGTGAGTCATGGAAGCAGTAGATGAGATCTATTGGCCGGCTGCTGCAACGGCGGATTCACCAGACCCGGCCACGAGGTGCCCCACCGTCGTGCGCTTGGACACCTCCGATTAGGGACGATCAGGCTTCAGAAATGAAACTGCCACTGTGCCTTGAACGAGTTTTCCGAGCGCAGTGACGACGAGGTCGGCACTACGAAGTCCCAGTTCAGGGCCAGTTTGTTACGCCCATAGAAGAAGATCTGGATACCCGGTGTGAAGCCCCACACCGTATCGTCGGCCAGATTGGTATTTCCGTCCGCCCACGACACCCGGAACAACGGCTCGAGCGACATGGTGCCGCTGCCGACGGGAAACTTCCAGGCGCCAATCACCTGCCAACTGCGCATCGAAGCGAATTCGTCGCCTGCCGGAAGGTCGATGGCACCGCCGCCCGACGCCTGAAGCGGGTTGTCGCCGAAGACGAACCCGGCCTGCACGTGGGCGCCGCCGCCGAACGTGCCCCAGTCGCGCGAGCTCTCGGACTCGGAGCACACCTTGGTCTTCCTTCCCGTCGTTGGCAA
>CAJVYZ010000333.1 GCA_913009915.1 uncultured Gemmatimonadota bacterium
AAATGGACGTGCGCCGCCCAAGGGCTTCCGTAGGGCGCCAGGACGGTGGGCGTGTTGGTGGTTTGCGAAGTCACAAACAGTTGTACCACGTCATCGTATGCCGGAATGATCGGCATGTTGTGTTCGATCCCCGGATACCCGTCCATGGCATGAGTCATGTTAAGCCGGTAGTCCAGGCCACCTTCCGTTGTGGGCATCAGTTCGAGTTCGCGAGCCGCCATGATGAGGAGTTGGCGCTGTCGGCGGTTGCCCGACATGTACATCTTGAACGTCTTGGTGTCCCAGTAGTCACTGTATCGGCGCAGGACGTCGCGCGCGTGATCGAGGTTCCGGATACCCTCGGTCCAGAACACCCCCGGGCCGGTAGAGTAAATCCGCGGACCTGGAATTTGCCCAGCCCGAACTCGGTCGGCGTAACTCAGTACGTCGGTCGTGCCGGTCTGGGGATCGCGGGTCGTGGTCACGCCGTAGGCCAGGTTGGCTAGGTAGGCCCAGGGTCGCGTCTTGTGCAGGCCCCACAGGGGACGCAGGTGCGCATGGGTGTCGACGAAGCCCGGCACGATCGTGGCGCCTGATACGTCGATCACCTGGGCACCCGCCGGCGCCGAACCACTGGGCCCCACACTGGCGATCCGGTTGTTTTCGATCACCACATCGGCGTTCTCTATTACCTCCGTGCCGCGCATGGTGATCACCCGTGCGCCGCGCAGCACCACCGTGCCCTGCGGAATATCACGGGCGATCTGGATGGCAACGCGGGTCTCCTCGGCCCGGTAGGCCGCATCGACCGTGGCGGTCGAATCGGCCCCGGCCTGCCGCAGGCTGTCCTCTACCGCCTCGGCCCGGTCAAGACCATAGCTCAGGAAGGCATTCCCAATCGACCAGTGCACCGTGCGGCCGTCGGCGCCCCAAGCGGGGAACTCGCCCCCGATGTCGGTCAACTTGCGCACCGGCATGGCGGCGCTGTCGGGTTTGGTGACCAGCACGCTGGGCACCTGGCCGCCGACCTGCGGAACGGGGATGACGTACACGTCCCGCAGGACCAGCGCCATCGCCAGGTCACCCTGTGGGGCCATGACCACCATGGCGGCAGAGGCCTGGAAGCCGCCCGGCTCGCCCGGTTGTTCCCGGGTGAAGTCCCGCGGCATGAGAATGTCCGATTCAGTGTCGTTGTCGTACGCCTGACTGGTTATCGGAAGTCGCCAGGTGACGCGCAGGTGCGTTTGTGGATCCGTGTTGTCCCACCTGGTCGACACCAGCGCCACGGTCCGTGGGCCGGCTTCGACGGGTGTCAGGCCGTAGGAGTAAATGCGATCGGGGTCGGCCGTGAAGTGTGGCCGTGACCGACCGCCAGTCGGCCCAATTACCGTGGCATCACCACCCGACGCCGGAATCCAGACAAAATCGTTTCCTCCGGTGAAGGGAAACGGCCCGGTCGCTTCGTCCAAACCTCGAGCATCGGAGCGGATCGCCACGATGCGGCTGCCGTCCGGAGACCACGCGGGCTGGCGATAGTAGCCCGATGCCGTGGTCAGTTGCCGAGGACTACCGCCACCCGCGGAGACGCTCATGATATGTCCTTCGGCCTCATCCCAGGTGACGAAGGCGATCGACCGACCATCCGGCGACCAAGTCGGCTGGAACTCACCCATCTCCTGCCGGGTCAACCGCTCAGGCGTGCCGTCCGGCAGGTCCATTACGTACAGTCGATCGAGGGTGCTAAAGACCACACGGCTGCCATCGGGAGACGGCACTGCGTCGCGAATCTGCCGTGCGGTGAACGTCGGAGTGTCCTCGATGGGGTACTCGAACATCACCGCCGGCCCCACTGCAACTTCGGCGTTGACGGTGAAGGGAATGTTGCTGGGTGCGCTGCCGTCGACCGGTACGTCCCAGATCTGGCCGCCGTAGGACATCACCACGGCCCGCGAATCCGGCGTGAAGCTATAGCCCGGCAACACGTCCATGTTGGCGATCGATTCCTGCTCGTCGCGCTGGATCGGGTAGGCCAGCCACGACTCCTCCCCGGTTGCCAAGTCCCGTAGCCTCAGCCCGGTCTCGGCGTCGTGCCTGGTGCCGTAGGTTAGCCACTTTCCGTCGGGCGAGAGCGCCGGGCGGAAGGCCGAACCGTACCGCGAACTCATGGTGGTCCGGGTGCCGGTCTTCCGGTCGTAGACGCCGATCTGAAATTGGGGAAGGATCGAGTTGTAGTTCCAGGAGCCAAAACGCTGACCATACCAGACGTAGCGCTCGTCGGCGCCGAAGGCAGGCCCCATGAGGCGCATACCGCCAGAACCCGGCGTCATCTGCACACCGGTTCCACCCCTGACATGGTAGAGCCACAGCTTTTCGAGTCCGCCGCTCAGGGCGCTGCGGGAGACAACGATATAGTTGCCGTCGGGCGTCCATTCGGGCGACAGAAACCTGCTGGCGATCCCGCCATCCTTGGTGATCTGTCGCGGGTCGCTCCCATCCGCTCGAACGACCCACACGTTGTCGTCGCCGCTTCGATCCGAGACGAATACCACGTGCTCGCCATCAGGGCTGAAGCGGGGTTGCATGTCGTGGGCAATGCCATCGGTGATCCGCGTCGCGGTACCGCCGGCAATCGGAATGGTGTACAGATCGCCCAGCATGTCGAACGCGATCGTCTGACCGTCGGGACTCACGTCCAGCGAGAGCCAGGTGCCCTCGGAAGTGGTAAAGCGAGCCCAGCGGGCGGGCTCGAGCGGCAGGCCCTCCGCTTCGGATTTCCCGTCAGCGGTCGCTTGGGCCCGGACGGAGGCAGGAGACAGTCCGATCAACAAGACCAGGCCGGTGAGAAGTACCCTGCAGAATCGGCTGCTACGCATGGAGTCTCCAGAATGGGAGTCGAACGGCAAGTTCATCATACGGTACACACGACTACGGCTTCGGCCAATGAACGCAGCGGATCCCTGGTGGGCTCGAACTCGTGGGCCAGGAATCCGCCGAACCCGGTGTCGGCAATGGCGGCGGCGATGGCAGTGTAGTTCAGTTCCTGGGTTTCGTCCAACTCATGACGGCCCGGCACGCCGCCGGTATGATAATGGGCGATGGAGTCGGTGTTGTCCCGAATGGTCCGGATCACGTCACCCTCCATGATCTGCATGTGGTAGATGTCGTACAGCAACTTGACTCGCGGTGAATCGACGGCTTCGACCACCGCGACACCGAAGGCCGTGCGATGGCCCTGATAGTCCGGATGATCCACCTTGCTGTTGAGCAACTCGACGCAGATAGTGACCCCCTCGGCCTCGGCCAGCGGCTTGATGCGATTGAGTCCGGCAATACAGTTGGCGATACCTTCTTCGTCACTCAACCCTTCGCGGTTGCCGAACATGGCGATGACGTTGGGCACCCCGGCCCCGGCCGCCAGCGGTATGGTGACCTCCAGTTCGGCCAGCAACATGGGATGGTGTTCTACCCGATTGAACCCCGAGGCGATGAAATCCCGCCGGTCCGTCGGGTACCCCATGCTGCACACCAGTCCGCAGTCGGCCACCACCGGCCACTCATCCGACCCGAGAAGGTCGATCGCCTCCATGCCCAGGTCGCGCACGGCCCGGCAAAACTCGGGGAGGGGAATCTCCCCGAAGGGCCAGCGCGACACCGATTGCCGCAGACGCCCGGGTTCCCTCCCAGGTTCTCCCGGCGGCCGGCCAGGCAGAGTCCCCGGCCACAGGGCCAATCCGCTGACTGCCCCCGCGGTTTCCACCACCATCCTACGTCGCGTCACCCCGTGTGGTTTCCCTGGCATCATCGGCTAGAGCTCCTGACGGTCGAGCAGCTCGACCGCGTGCGCCGCCGCCCGGGCGGTCAGCGCCATGTAGGTGATAGACGGATTCTGGCAGGCCGACGAGGTCATACAGGCTCCATCCGTTACGAACAGGTTGGGAATGTCGTGGCACTGATTGAATCCGTTGAGTACCGAGGTGGCCGGATCCCGGCCCATCCGGGCCGTCCCCATCTCGTGAATGGTCAGGCCGGGAGCGAGGTGGTACACGTAGGGACTGATGTCGCTGGCCCCGGCGGCCTCCAGCATCTCCACGGCCGAGTCGGACATGGCCTGTAACAGGGCGCGCTCGTTGTCGCTCCACTGGCAGTGGATTCTGAGCGCCGGAATACCCCACTTGTCGACCGTCACGGGGTCCAGCTCTACGTAGTTGTCCTCCCGGGGGAGGCACTCGCCGAAG
>CAJVYZ010000334.1 GCA_913009915.1 uncultured Gemmatimonadota bacterium
GTTTTGTGTGTGTTATTTTTTTTTTTTCAAGCAGAAGACGGCATACGAGATATATCAGTGTGACTGGAGTTCAGACGTGTGCTCTTCCGATCTCGGGGTTCGGTCAGTCACCCAGGCTGACTCCCAACTGTCGTGCGGTCTGAACCGTATCGCAATCGAGGGGTACCAGTTTGGGTTTGCCGACGACTTCCGCCAGCGACACCCGCCCAATATCCGGTGGGTCGTAGCACACCATTGTGCCGAGGGCGCCGTCGGCCACGGCTCTGACAGCGGCGGTCCCGAATCGGAGGCCCAGGAGCCGGTCGAAGCTGGTGGGCGCGCCACCGCGCTGCAGATGGCCGAGGACCAGGCAACGGGTTTCCTTGCCGGTGATGTCGGCGATGGCGCCGGCGACCTGACTCCCGATCCCGCCGAACCGGTCGGCCACACCGGCACGATTGCCTTCGACGAGCACCGCCGTCCCCTCGACCGGGTGGGCGCCTTCGGCCACGACAACGATGCTGTACCGCAGACCCTGCTCTTCCCGGTCGCAGATCTTGCGACACACCTTGTTGATGTCGAAGGGGATTTCGGGAATGAGAACGACGTCGGCGGTGGCGGCCACGCCGGCGTACAGCGCGATCCAACCGGTATTCCTTCCCATGAGTTCCACCACCATCACCCGGTCGTGCGCTTCCGCGGTGGGGTGGAGCTTGTCGATGGCTTCGGTGGCCGTCGTGAGCGCCGTGTCGAAGCCAAAGGTGCGGAGCGTCCCGGCAACGTCGTTGTCGATGGTCTTGGGAACGCCGACGACCGGCAACCCTTTCTGGTGGAGCCGGTAGGCGATTTGGAGACTGCCGTCTCCGCCGATGGCCACCAGGACATCGAACCCTCGATCCTTGAACTTGGCAATCAACTCGTCGGAGCGATCGACCTCGATTTCGGACCCGGTGTCGTCCTTCTCGACCCAGCGGAACGGATTGCCCCGGTTGGTGGTGCCCAGGATGGTGCCGCCGGTGTGGGTGATGCCCCGGACTTCATCGGGCCCGAGGGGGATGACGCCTTCGCCGGTGAGCAGGCCGCGATACCCCCGACGGATGCCGAAAACTTCCCACCCCAGATTGTGGGCCGAGAGCACCACAGCCCTGATGACCGCGTTGAGGCCCGGTGCGTCGCCGCCGCCGGTCGAGATCGCTATGCGCATGTTGGTAGTGGCCGTTCCTGGCTCAGCCGACCGCGTCGGTGACCAGCGCCAGTACCTCGCCCGAGTCGGCGTGGCGCCCGAGTGCTTTCTTGGAGAAGACCAGTGTGCCGTCGACCTCCACTTCGAACACTCCGCCGGACGAGTCCAGCAGCTGGACGTCGCAGCCGGGAAACGCCTGCTTCAGTTCCGCCGCCAGACCGGCGGCGCGCGGCTGGTAGTTTCAGACTACGCAGTATTCGATGGTGATTTTCATGCCATGGCCTCGATAGTCGGGACTGGAACCGCCGGTCCCTCAATCGTAGCCCGGGCCAAGGATGAAACCAAGGGCGGCCGGGGGTCTTGCAGTCCGCCCCCGGATGGGGCAACCTGAGAGAGCGGCGTGAGCCTCCACCATGCGGCTCGGCCGCCGTTTTCGGGGACACTCCCGCTCCCGGGCCACGGCACGCCGTTTGCCGGATCTTTCATCTCGATGGCAATGACTCCTCGGAATATTCTGCTGCTGATCGCCTGTGTTCTCCCGTCCGGTACCGGCTGGGCAACGCAGGCGTCCGCCGACTGGGGAGACGAATTGGCTCCGCAGGAGGGAACGGCGGCAGTCGACAGTGGCCCCGCGGCGGACATCACCTGGCCGGCACCGCCGCTGCTGCCGCCGCCCGCGGCGGTTCGGGCCGTGTACCTCAACGCATGGGTCTTCGGCGGGAAGCGGTTCTACAATCTCGTGGCCCTGGCCGACACCACGGAAGTCAATGCCTTCGTCATCGACATCAAGGACGATACCGGCTACCTGACCTACCGCTCGTCCGTGCCCACGGCCATCGAAATCGGAGCCAACAAACAGCGGCGGGCCCGGGATACCCGCGAGCGCCTGCGATTGCTGCACGCCAAAGGCATCTATCCGATCGCCCGTATCGTGGTCGCCAAGGATCCGCTGCTGGCCCAGGAGAAGATGGAGTGGTCCGTCCGCCACGTCGACGGGGGCCTGTGGCGCGATCGGTTGGACTTTGCCTGGGTCGACGCCTACCACGACTCGGTGTGGATCTACGCCGCCGACCTCGCCGAAGAAGCGATCCGCATGGGGTTCAGCGAGATACAATTCGATTACGTGCGCTTCCCGGACGAGCCCAAAGCAATGATGAAGAGCGCGGTCTTCAATGCCCGGCGCGAGGGAGAGACCACGCGTAACGGCGTGGCTCGCAACCTGCGGCTCCTGCGGGACCGGATGCACGCCCTCGAGGTGCCGCTCACCATCGACGTCTTCGGCATGACGGCCAGTACCACCGTGGACCTGGGCATCGGCCAGGTATGGGAAGACCTGGTGACGACGGCGGACGTGGTATTGCCGATGGTGTATCCCAGTCACTACTACCACAGCTTCTACGGCATCAAGTATCCCAACAGCGAGCCGTACCGCGTGGTGAAGCACGCCCTGGCGGACGCCCTCGAGAAGAACGCCGAGCTGGGCGTGGACACCGAGATCCGCCCCTTCCTCCAAGCTTTCACTTTGCGGAAACCCCGGTACACCCCGTGGTACATCCGCGAACAGATCCGGGCGGCAGAGGATTTGGGGATCAACTCGTGGGTGTTGTGGAATCCGCGAGGGGTGTATGATCCGCGAATTTTCAGGCCCCCTGAGGCGGGGCGGCAGGGCAGCGGGGCGGGTGACAGCGAGGGCAGTTGACAGCGAGGGCAGCAGGGGCAGTTGGCAGCGAGGGCAGCGGCAGGGAAGAGCCTGTTCCAAGACCAACGACTACCGCCCCGCCTTTATCGGCTCCCACGCCGTGATATACCCCGCCAACGCCGACGCCGCCGTGGTATAGGGACTTGCCAGATACAGCCTACCGGGTCCTGAGCGTCCGGGGAAGTTCCGGTTGATGGCGCTGACGGTGACCGTTTCGGTGTCGTAGGACACGCCGGGCCCGGCGTTGATGCAGGCGCCGCACGACGGTTCGATGATCTCGGCACCGACGGCCTCGAAAATATCGATGTGCCCGCTGGCTTCGGCGTACCGCTTGACGTCCTGGCTGCCGAACTGGATGTAGAACTGCACCTCGGGAGGTACCCGCTCGCCGGCCTCCGCCGCCTCCCGCAGCACGCGAGCGTACATGTCCATGTCCTCTTTCTTGCCGGCGGTACAACTCCCCGCGTAGGCGATGTCCACTTTGATCCTGTCGCCCAGTTCGTCGATGAAGAGCCCGTTCCCCGGATCGCCCGGGAGGGCGATCATCGGCTTGAGGGCGCCGGCGTCGATGTCGATGACTTCCTGGTACTCGGCGTCCGGATCGGAGAACAGCCCCTGCAACTGCGACTCGGCCTCGGCTCGATCGACGCCGCGTTCATTGACGAGGTAGTCGACCGCTACCTGATCCGGCTTGATGATGCCGGTGAAGGCACCAACTTCGGCGGCCATGTTGGTCATGGTGGCCCGCTCGTCGATGGAGAGAGCTTCCACCGCCTCACCGGCGTATTCGACCACCTGGCCTATGGCCTGGCCGTTCTTGACGTACGGTTGCCGCAGGATCTGCAGCATGAAGTCCTTGGCGGTCACGTTGTCGGGCTTGGCGCCGTGGACCTCGACCAGTACCTGGGGCGGCACCTTGATGCGCACGTCCTTGGTGAGCCAGGAATTGAAGATGGCGGTGGTGCCGACTCCGAAGGCGAAGGCCCCGACCGCTCCCGAATGAGGCGTGTGGCTGTCGCTGCCGATGATGACGTGGCCGGGAAGGGCGTGCCGTTCCAGCATCTTGGAGTGGCAGATGGCCTCCGAGCCCTGCGCCAGCATGTTCCGGCCCAGCCGGGGCAGCTCGCCGTACAGGGTGATGGCTTGCTCGGCGGCGAATTCTTCCTGTTTTTTCTTGAGTTCGAGCGCGACGTCCAGCAGGCCGGCGGCCTTGCGCTCGTCGGTCATGGCGAGTTCGAGAAAAGTCAGGTGATCGCGGAAGAAGAAGATCGACTCAGGGTCGACCACTGGTTCGTCCGGGCCAACGTAATCGCGCCAGAAGATGGCCGCCATCGGGGTGACGTAC
>CAJVYZ010000335.1 GCA_913009915.1 uncultured Gemmatimonadota bacterium
GCGATCATCGCTTGGTGCTCCTAGCAGGTAGAATCGATCAAACAGGACCGCACAACATACAACTAGTTGGAGGTATTCGCCAGCGTGCCGGCGGAATACCGACACCGCTCGCGGCAATGGGTGATAGCAATGGGTTACCGGCCGAGTTATCGTGCCACCAGCATATGGGTGGGTGCACGCCGCGGCGCACGGTCTCAGGCAAGATCCAGCACGTACATGTCGAGGCAGGCTGACGGTCACGCCCCGCCCCGCACGTGGTCATCGGCCCTTCTCCCGCAGCATGATGAGCAACATCTTGAACGCCGTGACCGCCGCCACCGAATGCGGCACGTTGGCCGGGAGGCGGACGAGATCACCAGCTACGGCCGTGGCGCTGTTCTGACCCACGCCGATCCTGGCCTCGCCCTCCACCAGGTAGATGAGCGCGTCGAACGGCGCGGTGTGTTCGCTCAATTCCTGGCCCTCGGCGAAGGCGAACAGGGTGGCGCTCCCGCCGCTGGTTTTTCCCAGGATCTTGCTGACTATGGAATCGGCCTGGTAGTCGACGGCCCCGGCCAATGAGCCCGGGAACGGGTCGTTGTCGGCTGCCTGCTTGCTCATGTGTCCTCTCCCCGCGTATGTCTCCCACCGCTGCTGGCTCAGGATGGGTGGAGCTGGGTCGCAAGATAGTCTCGCAGGGCCACGGCGGCGTTGTAGCGCTCTTCCCGCGAGCCGTAAATGAAGGTGACCGGCCCGTGCTCGAGGGCGGCCAGCAGTGGTTGCAGCGCCTCGGGACGGCGGCGCAGCTCCAGGAAGTACCGCCGGCGAAATTCCCGCCACCGGCTCGGGTCGTGGCCGAACCACTTGCGCAGTTCGGTAGAGGGCGCCGCGTCCTTGAGCCACAGATCGACCTGTGCCCGTTCCTTGGACAGGCCACGGGGCCACAGACGCTCGACCAATATTCTGGTTCCGTCTCCCTTCTCGGCGTCCCGGTAGGCTCGTTTCAGGTGGATCGTCACGGGATTCCTGGGGCGTCGGGGGCCGTGGGCTGCGACCGCTAGTCCTGTTGCCCGGCGAGGACCGCGAGGTGTCGCTCGATCTGCCTCAGCTTGTGGATGATGATGATGTGCGTCTTCTTGGCGTCGATGCCTACCGGGCTCTCGTCGCTGTGGATCAGGGCGGCTATCTCGTCGTAAGTGTCCTGGTCGATTTCCATGAGCTTGTCTCCTTCTTAGTCTCCGCGGCCCCCGCGCCGGTCACGGTCCGAAGACGGTAACGCGCCCTGTGGCCGCGTGAAAAAGTTTGCTACCCAAACTCCGAGGTGCCACGTTGCCAGTCGATCGTAGCTCGATGTCCGGACATATGAGAAGCCAACACCTCAAGAATCAAGAATCACATATGTACTAGTCAACATCGCCCGTCGGGGTGTCTCCGTCCGCCAAGAGCTCGCGTTCGGGATAGGCCAGGGCCTCCACTCGTGCCTCTTCAATGGCCTCCACCATGGCCCTGGCCAGGTGCCGGTCCCGGCGGCGAATGCGGAGCGCGATGGCTCCGGGACGTGCCGCCGGTACGCTGTCGAACGCGTCCAGCCTCCGCGCCCGCAGAATCAGGCGACGCAGGGGACCTCTGGTGAGCCGTACTTCGGCCAGCCACGACAACGGTACCACCAGTTCTTCGTAGTCGAACTGCTCGACGTCGGTGGAAATCCCCTTGAGCCCGACACTTTCGGTGCTTCGGTCCACGGCCCATTCGAGGGCCAGGGTGTCGCCCTCGAGGTGCAGCAGACCCTGCACCTTGTAGCTGACGGAGCGGATCCCGCCGGTGTCGATGGTGTCCTTGCCTGCCAGTGACAGACGAAAGGGGACGGGCTCGGGAGTCATGGGCATGGTTTCTCGGAGGTCATTATTCTAGCATGGGTGCGAGTGCACGTCGATGCGGCCATCGGCCGGCACTTCACCTCTCTCGAAGACGGTCGGCTTCCAGACGCTCCAATGCCAGTTCGATCCGGCGCTCGCGGGTTTCCGGACGCCGTGCGGTCTCCAGCCAGCGTACCATCTCACGCCGGGTGGCCCCGGCAGGCCGGGGAACCTCCTGGCGGCGCGGGGGCGGCGGTTGAGGGACTCCTGCCAGAACCGCGGCAGCTCCAGCCACACTTCCCATGCGATAGTGTCCTGCACCACAAACCAGACGGAGTACTTCCCGACCGGGACGTCGTGGCCCTGGATGGTGACCGGCTTGTCGATCTCGATTGTGGTGGCCCAATCGGCGCCCGGCGTCCACAGGTGATCCCAATGCACCACATCGCCCCCGAAAAGCGGCGAGCGGCCCCGAGCCCGGGGACGGGCGTACTCGACGGTGATGGTGGTGCCGTCGATGGTCTGGTGGACGCCGCCCCGTTCGCTGGCCTTGATCTGGGCGTGGGCCGATGCCACGGCGGTCGGAAGCAGCGAGCCAATGGTTCAAAGCCGCAGCGTTCTCGCGTTCATGGGATCTCCCGGTGGTCAGTCGAGCGAAGTCGGTGGGTGGAGGCTCCCATCAATACGGCCCGCTGGCATTGAACGTTTCCACGCGTTGCTTTGCCTTGGCCGCAATGGTGGCGAAGCGTGGGTGGTCGCGCAAGGGCGCCAGGAAGGGGCAATGCTCGGCAATATAAGGATACGGGTAGAACCCCGCGTCTACGCTCCGCTCGAGCCAGTCCAGTGCGGTATCGGTGTCGTCCACCATGGCGAACGACTCTGCCAGGTGGAACATGTGGTGACCGTCGAGCGGGGTAATATCGGTAAGCCACTCTCGGCCGGCTTCCTTCCGTCCCTGCTGCGCTTCCACCAGGGCGTTGAGCTGGCCGGTGTAGGGCATCCCCACGGCGTGCTCGCGCATCCAGGCCGCATGCACCGCGGCATCTTCGACCCGGCCGACGCACGCAAGGGTGTAGCCGATGGACCAGCGCACGAGGGCGTTCTGGGGGTCTATCTCGACGGCTCGTTTCAGGTGGGGAATGCCGTCTTCGTGCCGGCCCACGAACCAGGTGACGATCCCCGCCAACAGCCAGGCGAGCATGGCCAGCGGGTCGCACTCGAGCAGCCGCTTGCTGGTGGCAAGGAACTCATCATTCTGGCCCGCCGCCACGTAGGAGATACCGAGGCTGAACAACAAGTCCGCGTCGTTGGGCTCCCGCTCGAGCGCCTGCTCGAAATGCTCGACCGCCTCCTTCACGTGGCCCCTCTCCCACTCGACGTCGCCCAATACCGCGTGGCCGTAATGCGCGTCGCTCGGTACCGACAGAAGCGACCTGGCGGCGGCCTCCGCCTCGTCGAGTGGACTGGTGTCGCCGCCGGTGCCGGAATGGACCTGAATCACCTTAGCCCACGCCATGAGGGCTTTGAGCGGTGCCGTCTCGCCCTCGATCTCGATCGCCTGCGACAACAGCTGAATGCCCCGTTCGATCGCCGCTCCCCAACGGCGCAATTCCTGGCGCGCCTGGATGTACAGCTCGAACGCCCGGGCATCTTCGATGGGGTGGTCGGCCAGGCGCCGGTCTTCGTCGTGGGTCAGAGTGATGTCCAAGGCCTTGACGATCTCACGGGACACCTGCTCTTGCAGATCGAATACGTCGTCCATGGTGCCGCTGTACTTGTCGCCCCACACGTGATCGTCGGTGGTAGCGTCGATGAGCTGCGCTGTGATGCGAAGGCTCTTGCCCGCCTTGCGCACCGATCCCTCGAGCACGTAGCCGACGCCAAGTTCGCGGCCTATCGTGCGTATGTCCTTGGTGGTCCCCTTGAGCTGCATGGCGGAGGTACGGGAGATCACGCTCAGGGCACCGACCTTGGCCAGGTCGGTGATGATCTCTTCGGTGAGACCGTCACTGAAGTACTCGTTGTCCGCGTCAGGGCTCATGTTGGTAAACGGCAGCACCACGATGGCGTGGCGATCCGCCGGAGGGCCAGGCTGGGCCGGCTGCCGCAGCGCCGCGGCGAGTTCTCGTCCCGTGGCGTAGCGATCCGCCACGTCGATGGCCAGGGCCGTCTGGATGATCTTGTCGAGATGTTGGTTCACCTCTGTCCGCTTTACCCTGACGGACGGCGCCGGGGTTAGCAGGCGCTGCGCGATGGCCGCAACCGAAGTTCCGGCGAATGGTGCTTCACCGGTGAGACACTCGTACAACACGCAACCGAGGGAGTAGAGGTCGCTGCGGCCGTCGAG
>CAJVYZ010000336.1 GCA_913009915.1 uncultured Gemmatimonadota bacterium
CAACCGGATCTACATCGGGTGGAACGCGGCGCTGGAAGCAGCCCGGGAGACTCCCGCGGCGCCGGTGCCGCTGCACATCCGCAACGCGCCGACAAGGTTGATGAAGGATCTGGGGTACGGCAAGGGGTATCGCTATGACCCGGACGAGGCGGCGGGGATTGCTGATCAGGAGTATCTGCCTGAGGGGCTCGTGGGACGGCGGTTTTATGAGCCTGGGGGGACGGGGTTTGAGAAGAGGATTGCGGAGCGGATGGAGTTTTGGGAGAAGCTGAAGGACGAGGCGGTAAGGCGGTAGGGCGGTAAGGCGGTAGGGCGGTAAGGCGGTAGGGGTGGGATTCCGAAGAATCCCGGAATCCCACCCGCCCGCTATATTCAAGAGTACCCCAAACCCCCAGGAGGCTCCTCCCAGTTGGTCTCTCTCCCATCCTCGCTAGGGCCCTCCCATCCGTAGTCCCGTTCCGGTTCGCGACCCCGACGAACGCGCCCTGCTGGTGGCGGCGCCCCGCAAGGGGTCGGCCGACGCGCGTCAACTCGAGGAGCATCTCGACGAGTTGGCCCGTCTGGTCGATACGGCCGGTGCCCAGGTGGTGGGGCGGTTGTCGCAGCAGTTGGTGGCGCCCAATTCGGCGACGCTGATCGGTAAGGGCAAGGTCCAGGAGTTGAAGGAGTTGTGTGACGCCGAGCAGGCCACGCTGGTGGTGTTCGACGAGGAGCTGAGCCCGGTTCAGGGGGCCAACATCGAGAAGGCGCTCGACCTGCGGGTGATGGACCGGGCCGAGGTGATTCTAGACATCTTCTCGACCAGGGCACGGAGCCACGAGGCGCACCTGCAGGTGGAGCTGGCCCAGTTGGAGTATCTGTTGCCGCGGCTGACCCGCATGTGGACCCACTTGTCGCGCATTCGGGGTGGTATCGGTCTTCGGGGGCCGGGTGAGACACAGTTGGAGACCGACCGGCGGATGATCCGGCAGAAGATCGGCCGGCTGAAGGCCAAGCTCAAGGACGTGGCCAAGCACCGGGAAAACATTCGATCCGGCCGGACCCCGATGATGACGATCGCCCTGGTGGGGTACACCAACGCCGGGAAATCGAGTCTGCTGCGCGGCTTGAGCGGGCAACACGAGATAGTGGTGGGGGACCGGCTGTTCTCCACGCTAGACACGCTGACCCGCGAGGTGGATCTGGGCGAGGGGTATCGGGCCCGGGTGACCGACACGGTCGGGTTCATTCGCAAGCTGCCGCACCACCTGGTGGCCAGCTTCCGGGCCACGCTGGAGGAGGCACGGCACGCCGATTTGCTGCTCCACGTGATCGACGCCAGCCATGCGGAGTTCGAGCAGCAGATGGTGGTGGTTGAGCAGGTGCTGGCGGAGCTGGAGCTGGCCGACCGGCCGGTGATGCCGCTGTTCAACAAGATCGACGCCGTGGCCGATCCGGTGGCGTTCGTGAGCCGTATACGCGAACTCTATCCCGAGTCGGTGGTGAGCACTACGGTGCGGACCGACGGACTGGAGAGTCTAAAGGCCGCGCTGCGTGAGCATGAACGAGCCCGGCGGCCGGCAGTGACGGTGCGGGTTCCGGTGTCCGATGGGGCTCGGGTGGCGTTTCTGTACCGTAGCGGCGAGGTGCTCCACCGGCAGTCGGCCAACGGGCGGGTGGAGGTGAGGGTGCGACTATCACAGGACGTCGTCGACCGACTCAGGGCGGAAGGGGTCGAGGTAGAGGGCTAGCCTAGCTCCTGGCTCTATGGCCTTATTCCCCAGTCAGTTATAGCTTGTGAGCGCGGCCGGGCCCACGTGGGGCTGGGCACCATTCCAACACACAAGGCTGTCACAGTGAGGGCTACCCAGTCACCCATAACGGATCGCAAGATCCGCGTCGGCCTGGTCGGCTGCGGGCGTATCTCGGGCAAGCACTTCGAGGCGATCGAAGCGCACTCGGAGGTGGCACAGCTGGTGGCGGTGTGCGACACGGACCCTGAGGTCCTCGCGGCGGCTGAGCGCCGGACGGGAGTCACTGGGTTCTCGTCGCTGCCGGCGTTGCTGGAGAGTTCCGATGCCGACGTGGTGATTCTGGCCACCCCGAGCGGAATCCACGCGGATCAGGGGGTGACCATCGCGGAGAGCGGCCGGCACGTGGTTACCGAGAAACCGATGGCCACCCGGTGGAATGACGGCAAGCGGCTGGTGCAGGCGTGTGACAAGGCAGGGGTGCAGTTGTTCGTGGTCAAGCAGAACCGGATGAATCCGACGATCCAGCGGATCAAGCAAGCGATCGACTCGAATCGGTTCGGGCGGATCTATTGTGTCGATGTCAACGTGTTCTGGACCAGGCCGCAGGAGTACTACGACAGTGCCGCCTGGCGGGGGACGTGGGAGTTCGACGGCGGGGCCATCATGAACCAGGCGAGCCACTACGTGGATCTGCTCGACTGGTTGATTGGCCCGGTGGGCTCGGTGCATGCCATGACGGCGACGCTGGGGCGTAACATCCAGGTGGAGGATACTGGAGTAGTGAACATCCGGTGGCGTTCGGGGGCGCTGGGGTCGTTGAACGTGACGATACTGACTTATCCCAAGAACTACGAGGGGTCGATCACTATTCTGGGGGAGAAGGGGACCGTCCGGGTGGGCGGGGTGGCGATCAACGAGATCCAGCATTGGGAGTTTGCCGATGTGGCCGAGGGGGACGATGAGGTGGGGGAGAGTTCGTACGCAACTGACTCGGTGTACGGGATCGGGCATCCGTTGTATTACGACAATGTGTTCAAGGCGTTGCGCGGGGAGGCGACGGCGGAGACGGATGGGCGGGAGGGGTTGCGGTCGCTGGAGTTGTTGATCGGGATTTATCAGTCGGCGCGGGACGGGACTACGGTGCCGTTGCCGTTGGAGTATTGAAGCCCGTGAAAGCGTTGGTGGTGGCAGGGGCTCGGCCCAACTTCATGAAGGTGGCGCCGATCCTTCGGGCCCTGGCTGACGGGGGTCACGAGGGTGTCCTGGTTCATACCGGCCAGCACTACGATTCGCAGATGTCGGACGCGTTCTTTCGTGATCTCAATCTGCCGGATCCGGATTTCCACCTCGAGGTAGGGTCGGCCAGCCACGCGGTGCAGACAGCCCGGGTCATGGAGGCGTTCGAGCCCGTGCTGCGCGAGGTACGTCCTGACTGGGTGGTGGTGGTGGGCGACGTGAATTCCACGTTGGCGTGCGCCTTGGTGGCGGCCAAGCTCAAGGAGGAGCTGGGCTGCCGAGTGGCGCACGTGGAGGCCGGGTTGCGCGCTAACGATTGGCGGATGCCGGAGGAGGTTAACCGGGTGCTGACGGATCGGCTGTCGGACGCGCTGTTGATCCCGTCGCGAGATGCGGAGGCAAATCTGGCTCGGGAAGGGATCGATCCGGCGCGGATCGTGTTTGTCGGGAATGTGATGATCGATACGCTGCTGAGTCAGTTGCCGAAGGCGCGGGAGCTCGACATGCCGGGGCGGCTGGGGCTGGAGCGGGGTAATTATGTCTTGAGTACGCTGCACAGGCCGTCGAATGTGGACGATCCGGCATCGTTGGCGTCCGTGTTAGGCGCTCTCGCCGAGGTGAGCATAGAGATGTCGGTAGTGCTGCCGATCCATCCTCGGACGCGAAAGAATGCGCTGGCATTCGGGCTGAGAGGCTCGCTGGAGGCGCTGACGGTGATCGAGCCGGTAGGGTACCGCGAGATGATCTCGCTGACCGAGGGTGCCGCGGTTGTGCTGACTGATTCTGGCGGGGTGCAGGAAGAGACCACCGTGCTGGGTGTGCCGTGTGTGACGTTGAGGGAGCAGACGGAGCGGCCGGTGACCGTGACGGAGGGGACCAACCGAATGGTCCCATGGCCGTTGACAAGGGAGGGGGTCCTCAACGCGTGGCGGGAGGCGTTGGCGAAGGGGCGTGGGGCTGGTCGTGTGAGGGTGCCGGAAGGGTGGGATGGCAGGGCGGGGGAGCGGGTGGTGTCCGCGCTTCAAGGTTTGAAGCAGGCGGTAGGGACGTTCGTGTCGGAGTCGGGAGACGTTCCTACACGCCCGTAAGTTTAGTTTCACAGGTCGATGTACAATGGAGTCGCGATCGCAATGGTGGCAACAAGGACTTGGCTGCAGACTCTCGGTAGAGATTGGAGAGTCAAGGTCCTAGTGCAAAATGTTCTCGGAT
>CAJVYZ010000337.1 GCA_913009915.1 uncultured Gemmatimonadota bacterium
GCTGAAGATCGATGAAAATGAGGGACAAGAATTAAGTGAGATAGAGAAAAAATATTTTTTTTTCAAGCAGAAGACGGCATACGAGATATATCAGTGTGACTGGAGTTCAGACGTGTGCTCTTCCGATCTGATGTTCATCGGCAGGAAGCAGGACGACTTCACCGGGGCGCCTGATCAACTATTCGCTGCCTGTCGTATCTGATGGAGAAAAAGCTACTGGCCGTGGTAAGCCAGTCGCTGTGTTCTTACGCTTGCTTCTTCCGACGCATGAGGATCTTCCTGATCCCCCGTCGAGTGATCGTTTTCAGTTCCTCCCCGTCTTGGTGATCGACTGGGGGCGGGGCGTTCCGGTTCACCTTGATTCTGGGAACACGAGTCTCACCCGCGTCAGGTGGCACGCTAACTGTTTCGTACTTCATAAGCAGTTCCCAAGAGATCTGTGGTACCACAGCAGTAGAGCTGTATGACCTACCACTGAAACCCACCAGCTATCATACATACTACGGCATAGTTACAATGTAAACACCGGTACCGAACATTGACCGAAAATATCCAAAACACACCGAAAATGGGGACGAGCCACTCCTGCCAGCGCTTTGCCACTACTTAGACAGCAATCAGTGTGCCCAAGCGCACATCGGAGGGCACACCACATCTCGTTCGTCCACGTCCTGTCGGCCACCCGACGAGCGGGCGGCGGCGGGTCAAGTCCTTGGTGTGCCAGATCGCATGGGCCATCCGGGACTTGTAGGGGCGACGCATGCGTCGCCCGTACGTTGCGCAAGACGGGACAACGGCCATCAAGGTAGGCCGCCTAAGCCGCCCAGGCGTGCAGATCGGCCGCCGGGCGCCCGATCTCATGGGCTCCTTCCCGCATTCTTCTAACTTTCTTCATACCCGCGCCGTATGTTGTCAACCACAACCCGTCTGTGGAGGACATCATGCTTCGACGATCGACCATCGTCGCCGGCCTGCTGGTATTGGTGCTGAGCCCGGCTTCGGCCCAGAGCACAGCCACCGGTGAGGTCCAGTTCCTCGAGGAATTCGGTACCATGTGGACCTTCGACGCCCCGCCCCTGGCGTACTGGAAGGCCACCTACGACTTTGCCCCCGACCAGGCCTGGCTCGACCACGTCCGGCTGGCCTCGGTCAGGCTGCCAGGCTGCTCGTCATCTTTCGTATCGCCCGACGGGCTGGTGTTGACCAACCACCACTGCGCCCGCAGCTGCATCAGCGCCGTCTCACCGGCCGACACCAATTACCAGGAAACGGGCTTCGTCGCCTCGACCAGGGCCGAGGAGAAGGCCTGTCCCAACATGTGGGTCGACCAGCTACTGTCGATCGAGGACGTCACCGACGACGTCCGCGCGGCCATCACCACCGATGTGCCGGCCCGGCAGGTAGCCCAGCGGGATTCGATCATCACGGTGTTGGAGGAGGCCTGTGCCGCGGACACCGGCGACCACTGCCAGGTGGTCCGCTTCTATCAGGGCGGGATGTACTCGCTCTACCGCTATCACCGGTTCAGCGACGTCCGCCTGGTGATGGCGCCCGAGGAGCACATCAGCTTCTTCGGCGGCGATCCCGACAATTTCACCTATCCCCGGTTCGACCTCGACTTCACCCTCCTGCGCGTCTACGTGGACGGGCAACCGAGAACGACCGAGCACTATTTCCCTTGGAGCGACCACGGCGCGGCCGAAGGCGAGGCGGTGTTCGTCACCGGCAATCCTGGATCGACCGGCCGGCTGCTCACCATGGCACAGATGGAGTACTTACGCGACGCCGACTACCCGGCCCGCCTCAAGAGCTATGAGGCCCGCCTCGGCATGCTGCGCGAGCTGGCGGCCGAGAGCGATGAGGCCAGGCGCCAGTACCAGAATCAGATCTTCGGGCTGGAGAACGCCCACAAAGCTGTCAGCGGCTACCTCCGCGGCCTGGTCGATCCCGAGATCATGGGCCGCAAGGCCACTTTCGAAAGGGACTTCCGCGACCGTATCGCCGCCGACCCCGAGCTTCAGGCGCGCTACGGTGACGCCTGGGATCGCATCGCCGCAGCCCAGGGCGATCTCGGCGACATTGCTCCCCTGGTACGCCACTATCGCTTCGCCGGCTCGCAGCTGTTCACCATGGCGGGCGGGCTGGTACGGCTGCCGCAACAGCGGGCGCTCCCCGACTCGTTGCGTCTCAGTCAGTATCGAGGCGAGGGCCTGGAGCGAATCGCCGGTTACGTCATGGGCGAAGTCCCCATCGACCCGGCCAGGGAGAAGATGACCCTGGCCGCGACCCTCACGGCGGCGCAAGCGGAGCTCCCAGCCGGCGACCCGTTCCTGGAAGCCATGCTTCAGGGACGCAGTCCTGAGGTAGCCGCGGAAGCGCTGATCGACGGCACCCGGCTGGCCGACCAATCCTACCGGGCGCTGTTGTTCGAGGGTGGCACCGAGGCGGTGAACGCGTCGGACGACCCGCTCCTGGCCGCCGCCCTGACCGTCGAGCCGCTGGCACGCGCCGTGGCCGACCGGGCCGCCGAATTGAACGCTGTGATCTCGGCCAACGCGGAGCTGGTGGGCCAGGCGATCTTCCGCGCCTACGGCACGTCACTGCCGCCGGACGCGACCTTCACCCTCCGAATCAGCGACGGCGTGGTCAAGCGCTACCCGATGAACGGCACCATGGCCCCGCCGGTGACCAACTTCTACGGGCTGTACGCCCGGGCCGCGGCCTTCGGGTCGCGCGGACGTTCCATTCCTTGCGCGCTGTCGCGAAAGTTGTTGGGTAGCGTGCGGCCATGCGACCCGGTCCGTGGTTCAAGGCCCGAGCCTACGGTCTGCTGGTCGGGGGGGCCGCAGCGGCTGTCGCGGCGGGGTTGTATGCCACCGGCCGGCTCGACCGGATCGTCCTCGGTCAGCACGCGGCGAATGGCCTCGCTCACCTCATTGATCCGATCGGTCGGGATTTCTCCGGAATGGTCACGGTCCAACACCCGGAAGTTGTCGACGACGATCCCGCCTGCTGCCGTGTTGATGTCCGCCGAAATGATCTCCGTTCGCTTGGCCGTCAGCGCCCCGGTGATCCGGTGAAAGCATCCGTCGGCGACGTTCTCTCTCATGATGATGCGATAATCGACGGCACGCGTCGACCGGTCGTAAACTCCCTCCACGCGAATTTCGCCGTCCTGCAACTGCTGAATGATGTCGAGGTCGGCAGCGATGCGGTGCGGGGGCGTGCAGGTGAGGTAGTAGGCTGAAAACCCTTCGAGCTGCCGGTCGATCCAGCGTTGCCACGAACGATCGTCCTGATGCGGGTCGATCGGCACGATGGATTCCGCGACGTGCCGTTTGGCCTCTTGCATCCTCGATTCTTCCAGATAGCTGTACCGTTTGCCGCTGACGATCATCATCGACCGGTCGAACAGGTCGGCGAGCAGATCTCCTTTCCAGGACGTGAACACGCCCGGACCGACCGCCGTGATGTCGGCGACTGTCAACACGTACAACATGCGGAGCGTGTCGGGGGTGCCGACCCGCCGGGCAAAGTTGACCAGGAGTGATTCGTCGGTGAAGTCCCTTCGCATGGCGAGGTCCGCCATCACCAGATGTTGACGTACGAGCAACATCACCTGATCGCGGCGATCGTCCGACAGGCCCAGACGCGCGGCAACCGTCTCGGCAATGCGGCATCCGCGTTCACTGTGGTCCTCTTCGTGCCCTTTGCCGATGTCGTGCAGCAACAACGCCAGATGCAGGACGTCCTTGCGTTGAATCTGACAATACGCAGAGCCGACCGGTCCCTCGTCCTGCTCGAACGTGGCGACCGTTTCCATCGCCCGCAGTGTGTGTTCGTCGACGGTATAGCTGTGGTATTGATTGAACTGCAGCAAGCAACGTGTGTGCGAGATCTCAGGAATCACATAGTCGAGCAGCCGGCAATCAAACATCTCCCGCAGGATCGGGCCGAGCATCTTCGGAGAGCCGAGGATGTCCCGGAAGATCCTCGCCTCCGCCGCCGAAAGCGGGGCCGGTTTCTCCGGGACGGCGTGCTTGATCGCCTCCATCACGCGGGGTGAGGGGAGCACCCCATACAGCGATGCCGACTTGAACAGCTTCAGCATCGATTCGACCGACCGCGTGATGCTCGGCAAGTTCCGCGGACGGACGTCGATCTCCTTCGG
>CAJVYZ010000338.1 GCA_913009915.1 uncultured Gemmatimonadota bacterium
TCATCCGTCCGAGGACATCGTAGTCCATGGTTTTGTCGGACAACACCGTGTCGTCCGCCGGATCCTTGACGACGGTGCGGGTCATCTGACCTGTGGCGTCGTATTCCATCTCCACTCGCGAGGAGTGTGTTTTGGCTGCCTGTCGTCCGAAGTTGTCATACTCATACAGTACTATGCCCTGGTCGGGGCTGACGCTCTGCTCCAACTGTCCGAGGAGGTTGTAGCTCAGGGTGGTCGTTAGAGCGGGGACGCCGCTGCCTTCGACGGTGATCGTGATCGGGCGTCCCAAGCCGTCGTATGTGAACCGCTGGATGGAGCCATCGGGATTGGTTTGGTCGAGCGGTTGATCCTGGTAGTCGTAGTGGAAGCGGGTGGTGAGGAGGCCGCCGCCGGGACGGCGCCACACGGCGGTGGCGTGGATGACACCTATGGCACCGCTGAGATCCGCGCCGTAAACCTCGCGCACAGCCCGGGTCACGTCGGGGTGACTGCCGAGGGCTCCGAAGTCGAGGGTCACTGCAGCCTGAGCGGCATGAGCTTCCAGACTCGATCAACTCGTGAGCGTCCACCAGGGCGAGAACTCGCCGTCGACCCTGCCGCTCCCGTCAGGCGGGGTGGCATGTGCTCGGGGTCACCGTGTCGTCGTGCGCTAGGCAATGGCCGGCTCGTGGCGTGAGGAACGTGGTGGCGTCGTGTGGTGGCCCGGTTCCCTGTGATGGCCCTCACGGCTTCTGGGCAGGCCAACGCCTACCTTGGTGACGAATGCTCTAAGTGATTATTCGAGCACCCCCCAAAAGAATGCGAGGAATGGCGTGATGCGCAAATTCACCATTCACCAGCGGTTGGCGAGCGGGCTGTGTCTGGCCGTCCTGGCGGCCGCGTGCGACAGCGGTACCGGACCGGTCAGCTCCCTCACCGATCTGTCACTTAGCGAGGCCAACGATATCGGGGCCGCCTTCGAGGACGATACCGACGTCTCCATCGGCGCCCTCATTTACGGCGGGACGCTCAACAACGCCGACTTGTCTGTGGGCACTCTCTCCGCGCCGGCCATGAACGGGGCACCGCCCCGGCCGGGGCTGGAATGCTTGGTCATCGAGCCCATGCCGCCCGAGGATCCCGACCTCGACGGCGTCCCCACCGTGCTGTCAGTGCACTTCGACCCGGAGCCCTGCGTCATCCCGACGGATCGTGGTGTCTCGTTCATCTTCACCGGCGCCCTGAGCGTGGCAGATCCCACCCCCCAAACGGCGGCCTACGACCTCGATGAGACTTACGACCGTTTCGGTCATGGCGTGGCGATCACCGGTGGGCGATCGTTCCTCGTCGTACGAACCGGCGAACGGCACGTCCGCCAAGAGGGCAACAGCATCGGCGCGGCTGAGGCGTTTGCCAGCGTGCACGTGGTCAACGAACAACTCCAGCGCCAAGCTGTCGTCGAGTGGGCTCTCCGGTTCTCCGGGGAGGAAACCATCGTCTTCGGACGGCCGTTCCCCAGTGGTTCGCTCTCCATCGAGGGGACCTGGGCCTTCAGCCACGAAGACGCCGACCGCCTGTTCCGTGTCGAGACGGCCGTCCCGTTGCACTACGACGCCACTTGCACCGACGCCCGTCCCGTGCGGCGGATCACCGAGGGCGTGATTCACAAGCTTCTCGTGGTCAACGGTGAGCGTGTCGGTGTCCTGGTCATCACCTGGGTCGGCTGTGGCCGCCCGCCGGTGCGAGAGTGGCACCGCTTCCAGGACGGGGATCGCCCGACCGATCGCCCGACGGACAATCCGGACGGCGGAGGCAGCGACACGATCTGATACAAGAATGCCAGGAATATCGAATATCGAATATCGAATATCGAATATCGAAGTCGTTTCGATATTCGATATTCGTGGCATTCGATATTCCGCCCGATTGCCTTCTCAGCACAATCTTCCCATCTTGGGCACAGGCCGGGCACCGCTCAGCGGTATCCGGTCATGTGTTCCGCCCAAGTCCTACCCGTAGAGAGGAGGTGGTCCATTGTCCATAGATAGACCCGCCCTTCACCTGGCATGGGCAAGCGATCGCCGCCCCGGCACCTGACCGGGCAACAGCGAAGTCTTTCTCGCCGCAGGATGCCCGCGCGGCATCGCGCCAGGTGAGGGAGGGAAGAGAATGATGAATGCCAGGAATATTGAATGGTGAATATTGAAGGGAAGTTCAATGTTCCTGGCAATCATTAGTCGTGGCATTCATGATTCGAGTCACTCTTGGCGCAGGGCCTCCGCCGAATCGAGCCCAGTGGCCCGCCTAGCGGGCAAGTAACTCGCCGCTAGGGCGATCACCACCAGGAATCCTGCGACGATCCCGATGGTGACCGGGTCCCTGACACGACCAGGCAAACTCGGTAGCTGCCAAGATACCAGCCTAGCGCCACGGATCTCCGGCCTGAGGGCGGGGTCCGTTCATGGTTCCCCTTGGCTCGACCCGGCGGTGTGTGGCAAGAGATCGCTGTCGATGGCAAGCCCTACCAGGTGCGCCATGCGCTCGGCCTCGAGTCGCGCCGTTTGGCGGCCCAGTGCGGTCAGACTGTAGTACCGCCTCCGGCTGTCGTCGCCGATGTCAGGCCGCTCCTCGGCTTCCTGGATGAGCCCACCGTCCATCAATCGCTGCAGCGCGGTGTATAGGGTGCCCGTCCCCGGACGGGTGCTCCCGTCCGTGCGCCGTTCGACTTCCTTGATGATCCCGTAGCCGTGACTGTCGCGATCCGCCAACACCATGAGGACCAGGAAAGACAGCGGGGTCAGAGGAAGGAAACCCTGCGGACTCCGGACGGCTTCGAACGTGTCGGATTTCATGAAAACAGTCACCTGTCAATGCATTAACCATCACTACATCTATGGTCAATACATTAATGGTCGGACTAGATACGCGCAAGGCCGAATCTACCTCGGCCACAACCTCCCGGAGACTCTCGGGGATAATCTCCCTGGTGGCAAACAATGAGTCGAGCCTCCGCTCGGCTCGGATGTACTGCCGCCCGACAGCGATAGCCTGACTCTGCATGGAATCGAAGATGGCCGAGATCGCTTCCCGCTGACCCTGGCTCAGCCCCAGAGCGTCGGCATCGTCGAGCACGTGGCGCGGCCCGGGATATCCGTTCAGTTCTGCGGCGAGCGCGAGTGACATGCCTGCCCCCTCGGGGTACCCCGCAATATCTTCCGCCGAAAGCGCCTTGATGCGCCGCTGCCCCAGGCCGACATAGGGAGACTCCTGGGCCGCTCCAAAGACCGGTATGGCGGCGGCCAGGATGACGATGACGCTGATCGGAAACGCCTGCTTCATGTAACCTCCGGTGGTTGACCCTGGTACGGCCACGCTCCCATAAACGTTCACAATCGGACAGTCGGACGGGCCCTCTGACCGCCTGACCACCCGACCGCCTGACCATCACCCCGGTGACATGGATCACACCAGCCGTTCTCCGAGAGCGATATGGTGACAGAACCACCCTATTCTGACGTGGGCTTGGGCCGGTGGTAGCCACTGTGGCCGGCCGTAACCGGTAACTGTAATTCGTTGTACAACAAGTAGTTATGGCACCAGAAGGCGTTCATGGTACGGCGATTGCTTAACCATTGGGGTGACATTCCCTCTTGGGGAGGTTGCAGTCATGGACAGACGAATCAGTTCTCATACGAGACAGCACGCGCTGGCCCGGATGATCTTGGTCTGGGGCCTCACGATCGGCACTTTCGTGCCCGCCGAAGCCCAGCGGTCTGGCCCCGACATCAGTGCCGTACTGGTCCGGCTTGGCATTCCCGTTGCTACCTTGGACGGTGTTGAGCCCGCGGTGCTGGATGCCGTGTGCCGGGGAACCAACTGCCAAATCGACCTGATGACCCAGTCCGACCAGACGTGTCGGGCGGTGGCTGTGGACGTGGCCCTGAGACGGCGGGCCGAGCAGTTGCGGGCCGGCGGTTCGGCCAAGGTCGTCACCAGGGTGCAGTGCAGCCGGGGCGTGTTCGCAGTGTTCCAGACGAGCGCCCGCCGAGGGGTGATCGGCCACCGGGATTCCGCCGGCCACCCCGGGCCGCGGGCAATCCCGTTTTCGGGAATTGCGATTCACCAGCCAGCGCGGCCGGACACCAGAGCTCGGGGCCCGCCGCCCGTGTATCTTGGGGGGCGCCGGCGGCGG
>CAJVYZ010000339.1 GCA_913009915.1 uncultured Gemmatimonadota bacterium
GCGAGCGCGACATGGCTTCTAGTTCGGTCCGTTCGCTGGGGGACAGGTCGAGGGGATGCGCCGAAGTAAACACGCTCGAATATACCACTCGTGTCGTACTTACGCAACTTCAGTTACAGTCCACTAGCCACTAGCCACCCGCCACCTGCCCTCATCGCTGCCTCACTTCTTCGGTCCAGTTGAGCACGAACACCATCTCCGAGAGCGCCCCCTGGTGCACCATGGCGAAGCGGGAACCGTCGGGAGAGACGTCCCAGTTGGCGTGCGGCGCCGCCGGCTCGAATACCGACATGTCGAACAGCAGGGTTCGATCCTGGACGCTGAATGAGCTACCCGTGCTGACCCGGGCGGAGACCAAAAATGGCGCGTTGTCCTTGGCGCCGATGTAATAGAGTTGGCGCCCGTCGGGGCTCCAGCGAGGCTCGGTACCACCGTCGAGCGACACCAGGATCTTGGCGCCGCCTTCGGGGAAGGACCTGACGTAAACCTCCATGCGCCCCGTCTCGTCCGAACAATAGGCCATCCACCTGCCGTCGGGTGACAAGGCAACGAATTGTTCGTTGAACGGCGTGGCGATGAATGGCTGCTCCTCGCGCTCGTCACCCATCGGCAGCAGGCCGATGTCGAAGCTGCCGTTGATGTTCGTCGGTGAGGTGATCAATGTCGCCCCGTCGGGAGTGAACGCCAGCGGGCCCGTCGGGACACTTGCCACGTACAGGGACTCGGCTACCCCGCTGCCGTCGGCCCGCCGGCGGAAGATTCCCACCCGTGACACGTAGGCCAAGTAGCGGCCATCCGGTGACCATATGGCATCGTGCCCGTCGTTCTCGAAGGTCAATCGCGTCAGCGTCTTCTGTCGCAAGTCGAGCGACCATACGTCACGAGACCCTTGCTGCGAGAAATCCATGGCCAGCTGTGACCCGTCGGGCGAGAACCGCGGGTTGTGGTAGCGTCGCCCTTCGCCGATGATCTCGCGGCGGCCGTCGTGATCGAGCAGCATCAGGTTGAACGGCTGCTCGGGGATATAGACCAGCGACCCCGTAGCGGACACAGCCGCCTGAGCGGGGCCCCCGACCGATTGCCTAACGCCTTGGGCCAGCGTGACAGGTGTGCCGACTACCCGTAGTTCGTCAAGATCGAACCGGGCACCCATGAGCGCACCGGTCGGCTGGGCCCACAGCAAGTACCCGTCGCTGTACCACACCGCGTTGATGATGCCCTCCATGACCGGCGTCCGCGAGCCGTCACGGACGTCGATTGCCACCGCCGTCCCATTGACACCGGTTCCCTGGGCGGCAATGGCCAGGATGGTGTGACCGTCGGGCAGAACGGCATTCACTCCCAGATAGGTTTCCTTCTTGGACGCGTCGGGCACGGCGATCTGACTGATGGTGCCGTCGAGCCCCAAACGCGACAGCGAGCCGTCCGAGGCCGTGACCACCATCGACCGGTCGTCGAGCCATACGGCCTGGGCCAGGGTCTGCGACTGGATGTTGGCAACGGTGGTGGGAGCGCCACCCGACAGAGGCACCACAAAAAACCCGCCGGGCCCAAAATACGCCACCCGGTCACCGCTCGGCGAGAACGCCGGGAACGTTGCTCCTGCGGTGCCCGCTATCGGTGTTGCATCCAGGGCATCCAGATGACGCAGGTACAACTGCAATCCCGAACCGCCGGCCCGCCCCACGAACACGACGGAGCGGCCGTCGGGCGACAGGGCCAGGGTGTTCACCGGTGCACCCGTCAGGCCCTGCCGCGCATTCAGAGCTATGCGGAACCGCGCCACCACCGGGTCGGGGACCTCGGCGCCGCCACCGTTTCGTCCCAACAGGGCCACCGCGGCAACGAGCACGGTGGTTACGGCCCACGGCCGCCAGTCGCGCCACCACGCTCCCGGGACCGCCGACGCCGCTGCCGAACCGCCCGCCGAAGAGCGGCCCAGCGTGAAGCTGGGATCGTGCAATGCCTGGGCGAATTCCGCCGCGCTGGCAAAGCGGTCGGCGGGCAGTTTCTCGAGCGCCTGAAGACAGGCGGCATCTACCTGGGGTGGGACCGATCGGCGCAGTTCGGTGAGGGGCCGCGGGTCGTCCGTCATCACCTTGGCCACGATCGCCTGCGCGGTGGGGCCCGAAAACGGCGGCTCGCCCGACAACATCTCGTAGAGGGTGGCCCCCAGGGCGTACACGTCGCTCCGGGCGGTGAGTTCCCGGTCGCCCATGGCCTGTTCGGGACTCATGTAGTGCGGCGTGCCCAGGCTCATGCCGGTCTCGGTCATGCGGCTACCGCCGGCCTTGGAAGCGGCCAGCGCAATACCGAAATCCGCCACCAGAGCCTGGCCGTCGTGCAGCAGGATGTTCTCGGGCTTGATGTCGCGATGTATGACGTCGTGCCGGTGGGCGTAGTCGAGTGCGCTGGCCACTTCCGAGGCCAGGCGGACGGCGTCATCGATGGGGAGTTGCTTCTCCCGCTCGAGCCGATCGCGCAATGACTCGCCCTCGATGTATGGCATTACATAGAAGAGGAAGGAGTCGGCCTCGCCGGAATCGAACAGCGGCAGGATATGCGGATGTTGCAAGTTGGCCGTGGTCTTGATCTCGGCCAGGAAGCGTTCCGCGCCAATCACAGCCGCCAACTCCGGGCGCAGCACCTTGAGTGCCACTTTGCGGTCGTGCTTGACGTCGTGCGCCAGGTAGACGGTGGCCATGCCGCCGGCGCCCACCTCGTGCTCGATGGTGTAGCGGTCGGACAGAGCTGCGGTCAGGCGATTGAGATCGGTCATGATGCGGCGTGCAGCGTGAGAATGGAGTTGGGCAACCTTGGCTGGTAGTTCGTGGCCGGTGGCATGACCTGGTTGGATTTTCCGTCCACCAGCCACGAGCCACCCGCTACAAGCCAGCTACCGCCCCGCCACCAATCGATACCTTCCCTCATTTCCGTCCCCGCAATTCGTCGAACCAGTTGAACACCATCACCAGCTCCGTGTTGTCGCTGAACATCTGATTGATCATCAGGAACCGTCCGTCACGACTCACGTCGTACGCATGATGGAATGGGTCCGTCGCCAGATTGGTGGCCACGAACAGGATTCGGGGTGGCCGCGCGCTGAAGGTAGTACCGAGGGTTACCTCGGCCGCCATCATCTCCCCCCGCCGCGTGCGGTAGAACAGCTCCTGGCCGGAGTGGGCCCAGCGGGGCTCGCTACCGCCGTTCAGCGACACCTGGGTTCGGCCCGCCCCCGGATCGTCCACCAGGCGGACGAACACCTCGTTCCGTCCCGATTCGTTGGAGACGTAGGCGAACCACTCGCCGTCCGGTGATACCGCGGGGGCATACTCGTCCGCCGGGCCGGACACCAGTGCGCGCCGCCCGCTGTCGCCCACAGTCACAAGGTAAATATCGCGCGAGTTGCTGACAGTTCCGATGCGCAAGAGGAAGCGTTTCCCGTCGGGCGCCCACTCCACGTTCTCGACCGACCGGGGATCCGCAGCCAGCGAGTCGGCCTCGGCGCTGCCGTCGGCGCGCTGGATCCTGGCCTGGCGTCTGATACCGCCTTCCTGGGTAGAGATGAATGTCACGCGGCGCCCGTCAGGCGTCCAAGCGGGCCTGTTGGCCGAGCCGCCGAAGCTCAAGCGTGACAGGGGACCGTCGGGCAATCGCTTGACCCAGATCTGCTCTCCATCGGTCCCCAGTACCGACACCGCCAGCCGCGAGCCGTCCGGCGAGAGGGCAATCGTGCTGAACTGGCCTCGCCACGCGCTGTCCACCGCGGCTTGCTCGCCGGCGCGATCGACCCAGACCACCTGTCCACTACCGACTCCACCCCCCGGCATGTAGGCCAGGACGCCGTTGTCACTGATGCTGAATTGCCCGGCCCCGCTGCTGGCATCGACCTGGATCCGTTCGGCAACGGCTATGGCAGCACCAGGGAGCGTGCCGCTGGCGAGGTCGATCGGCACGCTGAGCAGTGATCCGTTGACGGTGGCGTAAACGATGTGGCCCGTCGGGATGTAGCGACCGTAGACCCCGTCGATGATCGGTGTAGCTATACCGGTGGCCAAGTCCAGCAGCCCAATTTCGGTATCGGCGATAGAGTTGTGCCACATCTGGATCAGGGCGCGCCCTCCGCCCGGGAGGACTTGCACCCAGTCGTGCTCGG
>CAJVYZ010000340.1 GCA_913009915.1 uncultured Gemmatimonadota bacterium
CAGTGTAACATGGCCATGCATCTGTATGTGGACACGCAATATAGTAAGATTATAAAGTGATCGTAGAAGTAGATTGTTATTATTATTTTTTTTTTTGTTTCTTTGTTTCTTTTTTTTTTCAAGCAGAAGACGGCATACGAGATATATCAGTGTGACTGGAGTTCAGACGTGTGCTCTTCCGATCTACACGGGTGGTGTCGTTCCCGTCATGGGAATTGTTCGAAGCACAACCGGAGGCCTATCGCGAGTCGGTCCTCCCCTCGGCGATCACCGCGCGTGTGGCTGTCGAAGCGGGCACCACCATGGGGTGGCACCGATACGTTACCGACGGCGGGGCGGTCATCGGCCTCGACCATTTCGGCGCGTCGGCCCCGGCCGAAACGCTGTTCACCAAGTTCGGTTTCACGGCGGAGCGCATAGCGGCGGCGGTTGGCGACGTCGTGGGCGGGAGGTCTTGATGGCACAGAACCCGTTGCTGGAACTTGCGGCACTGGGGCAGAGCGTGTGGTACGACTTCGTGACCCGTGAGTTGCTGACGTCGGGAACGCTCTCCAGGCTGATCGCCGACGACGGACTCCGGGGCATGACCTCGAACCCGACGATCTTCCAGATGGCGATCGCCGGCAGCACCGACTACGACGCGGATATCAGGGCGCACGCGGCCCAGGGTCACTCGGCCCAGGAGACCTTCGAGGCGCTGGCGGTGGCTGACGTGCGGGCCGCGTGCGACGAATTTGCTGCGCTTTACCTGTCGAGCGGAGGCACCGACGGACTGGTCTCGTTCGAGGTCTCGCCGGAGTTGGCTTACCAGACGGACGCCACCGTGCAGGAGGCGACCCGGCTGTGGCGCGCGGTCGACCGCCCCAACCTGCAGATCAAGATCCCGGGAACGGCGGCCGGACTACCCGCGGTCGAGCGGTGCATCTCCGAAGGGATCAACGTCAACATCACGCTGCTGTTCGACGTCGACCGGTACCGGGAGGTTGTCGACGCCTTCGTGACCGGACTAGAGGCTCGGGTTCACCAGGGTCTCCCGATCGACACCATCGTTTCGGTCGCCAGCTTCTTCGTAAGCCGACTGGACGGCAAGATCGATCCGATGCTCGACGGCCTCAGTGTCCCGGTGGTGTTGCGGAGCAAGGCGGCCATCGCCAATGCCGCCACGGCGTACGAAGAATTCGAGCACTTCATCCACAGCCACCGGTGGGAGCGGCTGGCGGAGAAGGGTGCCAAGGTTCAGCGTCCACTGTGGGCGTCGACCAGCACCAAGGACCCGGGCCTTCCCGACGTGTACTACGTCGAGGCGTTGATCGCGCCCGATACGGTAAACACCCTTCCGCCGGCGACGTTCGACGCCTATCGCGACCACGGCGAGCCCGAGGTGCGCATTCACGAGACCATGGCCCAGGCTCCTTCGCAGTTGGCGGCGCTGGCGGACGTGGGAATCGACCTCAAAGCCGTCACGGCGGAGCTGGAACGAGAAGGAGTCGAGAAATTCGCCGAGTCGTACCGGTCACTGTTGGCCGAGATCGATTCTAAAGCACGAGCACTCGCGGGAGCCTGAGAAGGAACGCCATGCCCTGGTATCGCAAACTCCACTGGCAAATAATCATCGGCCTTCTGCTCGGCGTGATCTATGGGTCTATCGCCGCTGCCAATGGTTGGGGCAGTTTCACCAAGGACTGGATTCAACCGTTCGGTACCGTCTTTCTCAACGGCCTGAAGCTGATCGCGGTACCACTGGTACTGTCGTCGTTGATCACCGGTGTCGCCTCGCTGGGCGACCTCAAGAAGTTGTCGCGTATCGGCGGCAAGACCATAGCCATATACATCGGCACCACCGTCGTGGCGGTGACCATCGGCCTGGTTCTGGTCAATACCATGCGCCCCGGTGACAGAGTGCCCGAAGAAATGCGGGTGAAGCTGGCCCAAACCTATGCCGTTCAAACGGCAGACCGTGAGGCCGCAGCCGAAATAACCAAAGAGCGGGGCCCGCTCGAGCTGTTGATCGACATCGTCCCGGAAAACGCCTTCGAGGCGATCTCGAACAACCGCAACATGCTCCAGGTCGTGTTCATCGCCATGCTTCTCGGGATCGGCCTGATCCAGATTCCACCCGACCGCGCCAAGCCGCTGTTGGGCGTGTTCGACGGCATGACGCACGTGATCATCCGCCTGGTCGACCTGATCATGAAGATCGCGCCACTCGGCGTATTCGCCCTGATAGCGAGCACCATCACTTCAGTGGCGGGAGACGATCCCAGCCAGATTCTCCAGCTGCTCGGGGCGCTGACGTACTACATGATCGCCGTCATACTGGGGCTCGCCATCCACACGTTCGTCACCTACCCAATCCTGCTGCGGACCATGTCTCCGATGCCGGCGAAAACCTTCTTCAAGGGTATCGCTCCGGCACAGCTGGTAGCCTTCACCACCAGTTCCAGTGGCGCCACCCTGCCGGTCACCATGGAGCGGGTGGAAGAAAAATTGGGAGTGTCGGAAGAGATCTCTTCCTTCGTGCTGCCGCTCGGCGCCACCATCAACATGGATGGCACGGCTCTGTACCAAGCCGTCGCCGCCGTGTTCATCGCCCAGACTCTGGGCATGGACCTGACCCTGGGCGCGCAACTGACCATCGTGATCACGGCCGTCCTGGCCTCGATCGGCACCGCCGCCGTGCCGGGCGTCGGCATCATCATGCTGGTGATCATTCTGGAAGCGATCGGCGTGCCTACGGCGGGCATCGCGCTCATCCTCGGTGTCGATAGAATATTGGACATGCTCAGAACCGTCACCAACGTTACCGGTGACGCTACGGTTGCGACGGTGGTGGCTGCCTCGGAGAACGCTCTCGGTGTGCCGGACCTCGGCGAGACCGCCGATCGGATCCGGACCAGGCCACCGGCGGAGGGGGAACGGTAAGGTGCGGAGTGCGGAGTGCGGGGTGCGGTGGGTGGCCGGCGGGTAGTGCTGATCGCGGGGTTGGAGTTCGGTAGAGCTCTCGCCCCTAATCGAAGAGGTCTGGTAGTTCCACCACGTTCAACGGCCTGGATTCCTTCAGCAGGCCGCCCCGAAAAGCGGCCTCACCCAACAGCATTTCCGGGCTGACGCCGGCTTGGCGGAGTTCGGCCAGGCCGGTGTCCTGGTTGGCTTTGCTCAGTTTTTCTCCGGATGGTTTCAGTACCAAGGGGTGATGCAGGAAGGTGGTTAGATCGGGCCGGCCGATCAGTCCGGCCAAGCGGATCTGCCTTCCGGTGGAAGAGAGAAGATCCTCTCCTCGAATCACCAGATCGACGCGCTGATCCCAATCGTCCACTGTTACGGCAAACTGGTACGTCCAGTGGCCCAGCCGGTCCCGCACCAGGACGTCGCCGCATTGACTCGCGGGCGTCTGTCGCTGGGTTCCCAACAACACATCGGTGAACGTTTCCTCGCCGGATTCCATGATTACGCGAAGACCCACCTGTTCATCGGGACCGGGCCGGCGTTCGCGGCAGGTGCCCGGATAGGGCGTCTCGGTTCCTGGCACCGCGGCAACCCCGTCGGCGATGTCACGGCGGGAGCAGCGGCATGGGTACACCAACCCCCGGTCGCTGAGCCCTGTTACGACTTCGGTGTAGCGGGCGCCGCGGTCGCTCTGACGGAAGGGTGATGGACCGTGCCGCAAAGCCTCCATCCGGGGCTCGTCGGGCTCGAGACCGAGCCATTCGAGGTCATCGAGGATAGCGGACTCGAAGTGGTCGCGGGAACGCCCGCGGTCGTGGTCTTCGATGCGGAGCAGCACCCGGCCGTGGTGGCGCCGGGCCAGTCCCCACACGTAGACGGCGTTGACCAGGTGTCCCAGGTGGAGGAACCCTGTGGGTGCCGGCGCAAACCGGGTGACCGGCGCGTGGTGGATGGTTGGGGCGATGGGGCGATGGGGCGATGGGTGAGTGGTTTGCTGGTCGAATCCCCTGAGGGCCCGGGGCCGTCGTTGCCAGATCACCGCGGCCGAGGGCGACACTGGGATTATGGGCTGATTCCCAAGTATGCCGCCAAAGCGGCAGCCGCGCCAGCCGGGGCTCCCGGAGCTTCACGCCCGGTTAGATCGGAAGAGCGTCGTGGAGGGAACGAGTGTAGATCTCGGTGGCCGCCGTCTCATTAAAAAAAACAAAAA
>CAJVYZ010000341.1 GCA_913009915.1 uncultured Gemmatimonadota bacterium
GTAGATTGAGAGTATGGCACACGGACATGTAGTAAGATTAGTGTTTTCATTTTTTTGTTTTTTGTATTTTTTTCATGTGTTTTTTTTTTTTAATGATACGGCGACCACCGAGATCTACACTCTTTCCCTACACGACGCTCTTCCGATCTCCCCGAGGTAGCCGAAGCGGTTCACGGCCTCCGCGCACACGTGGTAGATGGTCAGGTGGTCGCTTCCATTGACGATCAGGCCGCGCAGATCCCGCTCGTCCCGCGTCATGCGGTGGAGCGAATCGACATTCGACATGATGGCCAGCAGAGGCACCAATTCCGTATCGGCCTGCACCAGGAGTTCACCCCAGGCACGCTCGACCGGGAGCGCCTCCACTTCCCGGCCATAGCGCGTCAACCGGCCGCCGTCGATCAACTTCCTGGCGGTGAGCATCTCGATGGCCTTGCGATAGGCGATCCGGTCGAGCGCTACCGGCAAGTCGAGTTCGCCGGCATCGACGCCGAGCGCGGCACAGGTGATGGCGACCCGCTCGGTATCCCCCGCCAACTGGAACTCGGGAGGCCCGGGAGTGAGGCTGTCGAAGTCGATATCCCGATCGGTGAGAATGTCCACCTCTCCCTGCGGCACACGACCATGTACCCGCCCAGCCATTTGCAGGATCTCGTTGGAGCCGAGGTAGGTGCGGTGGAGGACGTTTCTACCACGATCGACCACGATGCCGTAGCGGGCGTCGTAGATCACCACCGTGTTGAGCCCCTGGATGTTGAGCGCCGACTGGCCGGCCGCGGTCATGGCCAGGAGCCACGGGCGATCCACCTCGCCTTCGAGGAATGGTCGTATCGCCCGAATGGGCTCTCCGCCGTGGTAGAAGGCCGTGGTGAGCCCGGACCACTGCTCAGCCAGGCCGGCCGCCAGTTGTTCCACCTCCGCGCGGGTGGGCACGAAGACCGCGACGCCGCGCTTTTCCTTGATGATCCGCCGGATGTACCGGTCGTCCAGAAAATCGGCCGGCCGCCGGGCAATGATCGACACGGTGGCCTTGAGCGCCGGGTCGAAGGCGGTGGTCTGGAGTACGTTGGCGCTGTCGAGATATTCGCGATAGAACGCCGGAGCGACGGTAGCGGAAAGCCAAATGAACCGGCACCCGGCGCGCTTGCCGAGGGCCAGGACCAGTTCGAGTTCGGCGGATGTCTGGTGGATCTCGTCGGCTACCAAAGTATCGTGGCCGGTAATGAGGTCATCCTGGAACCAGCGGCGGGCGATACCCGTGGTTACGATGACCACGTTCCAGGACGGAGTTTCCGGCGTGGCTTCGCGTTCGCGGTTCACTACCCCGACGGCGAGCGGCTCTTGAAGGATTTCCTCGGCAATGGGCCGGATACCCAGCGTCTTTCCCGTACCAGTCCCGGCGACAATCCCGAATCCCTCGCCTGCCACGGCCCAGCGCCGCAACTCGGCCCCGTGTTCGCGTTCGAGTACGGTGTCGACCCGGGCGTGCATGGCAAGCTCGATGGTCTCGCACGCGGCCCGAGTCGGGGCAATGATGATCACCCGGCCGCGCTGGTGCGGAGCCCGGCGGTACACCTCCGGGTCGAGAGGGAGGTGGTGGTTACGGGAGGGATGCACGGCGGGAAGGAACCGTGTTGCCTGTGAGAATGGAAGGGACCAACAAGACGAGGCACCCCGGCCCGGGCCGGAGTAGCTCGTCGATCTATGATAAAGGCGCCTGGCGGCGCTCGTTGTCGGGCGTGTCACACTGCGGCACAAAAGAGTCCCCGTTCCGCTGCCACACGACTACCGGCCGGAGGATGGGGTTGCCGCGCGAGTGGCCGCTCGCCCACACCCGCTTGAAATAGCGGCCGTCTTTCAGGTACAGCATCACCGGGTGGAACCCCCTTCTCCGCAGCGTCATCCGACCGGCCCCACGTGCCAACCGCAGGGAAAGGACCGCCGCGTGAAAATGGCGGTAGCACTCGGTCACCACGAATCCCCGCCGGGGGAACCAGCGAACGACCTCGAGCAGCCGCCCCCGGTGGCGAAACCGTGGCCGGCGGGCCACCACTTCGCTGCAGTACCGCGGGTCGTTGGCCACGGCGCAGGCGGAGATTCGCTGACCCTCGTCACCGGCCAGTGCCAGCATCAATCCAAGTGCCGCTGTGGGCATCGGTTTCGTTGGCATGCTACCCTCCCTTGAATTCACCCGGTACAGCTACCGCCATACCGAAAAGCGAGCACCATGCCATTTAGGTAAGTCTTTGTAACACAACATGTTACATTGTTAGATCGCCAGCGGCGTCCATGGGGAACTGTCCTGTCGAGGGGACATTAGGAGGGGAGATTGGTACCAAGGGACCTTCCTCTTGGTGTCACACCCGATCCGACCTGATCTGGTCCTTTGAGTGACCGGGGGTCAGGACCCTGTGGGGGGCTGCGGGGGCGGGGGCGGGGGCCGGTAGGTAGCGTGTTCGGTCACCACGAGATTGACCGGGACGTCGCGCGGCGACATGGGGACGTGCTCCACCATCTGACACTCGAAGGCCAGTGCCAGGAAAACGGCGTCGGATCTGGCCGCGCCGAGCAGGCGGTCATAGTACCCTTTGCCATACCCGATCCGGCCTCCCGCCGGGTCGAACGCCAAGCCGGGCACCAGAAACAGGCCGACATCTTCCGGGGCATATTGGCGCTCAGCATCCGCCACCACGGACGGAACCGGTTCCCACAGCCCAAACGAGGCCGGGGCCAGCTCGTCGAGGGACTTGATCAGGCACAGGGCAAGATCCCCATCCTGGCGGTAGACCACCGCCGTCGGTTCGCCGCGGGCGAGGCGACCCTCGATGAGGCTCCGGGTAGCGACCTCGCTGTTGACGCCGACGTAGGTGGCAACCACGCGGGCCCGGCGGTATTCCGGTAGCTCCTCCACCCGGAGCGCGATCGCCGCCTCCTTGGGACCGCGATCAGGCTCGGCGTCGCGCACCGCCTTGGCCCTGGCGCGGAGGTCGGACTTGGCAATCATGACGGCAAATATGCCGCCGTTGCAACCCGACCGCGAACGGCTCCAGTTCAGGGGGGCGGTGGAGCCTACCGTCAGGTGAGCCCGGGCCGTACCTTTCCGGCAACACGCCGGGTGCGGCGTGCCAACCGCCAATCCTGGTCAGAAGGACATCGACCGTGAATGCCAATTTCCAGGTAACCGTCAGCAAGGATTACCTCTCGTTCTCCTCGGCTCACTTCATCACGTTCCGAGGTCACAAGTGCGAATCACTGCACGGCCACAACTACCGCGTGGGCGTCACCGTGACCGGCCAGGTGGATCCGGAGTGCCAGTTCGTGGTCGATTTCGCCGTGCTCAAGGAGATCCTCCGACCGATGGTCGACGCCATCGACCACAAGGTGCTCCTGCCGACGGCCAGCCCCAAACTGACGCTGGAAGAATCCGGTGACCAGCTGACGGTGATCTACCTGGGAGCACCGCGCTACCAGTTCCCGCGCTCGGATTGCGCCCTCCTGCCGGTGACCAATACCACGGCAGAGATGCTGGCCGAGTACTTCGCCACGACGATGCAGGCCGAGATCGAGGGGCGCGGTTTCGACCACCTGACGGAACTGGAGATCGAGGTGGAGGAGAGCCCGGGTCAGGCGGCCAGCTATCGTGCAGTGTTGTCGCCGTCCGTGAATGTTACACTCGACACGACGACGGCAGGCCGCACCGCAATATCCAGTACCTCCACGACAGGATGACGGAGACCGATCATGACTGAACCGGTAGCGACCTACACCGCGGAGTCCATTGCCGAAAAACTGAAGGCGCTTCCCGGCTGGTCGTTCGGCGACGACCTGATCTACCAGGAATACCGCACGGACGGCTGGCCGACCACGCTCATGCTGGTCAACGCAATCGGCTTCGTGTGTGAAGCGGCGGATCACCACCCTGACCTGATGGTGACTTGGGGCAAGGTGATCGTCAGCCTCAGCACTCACAGTGCCGGCGGAGTCACGGATTTCGATCTGGCCATGGCAAAGAAGATCGATGAAGCCGTGCTGTGGAGGCCGGGGTCCGACACCCCGTTGCGGGGTACGACTCGGCCGTTCGTCGAAGGAGGCTGAGCATCGCCGCATTGCCACTGGTCGAACAGCTCACCGAAGTTCCCGACCCGCAC
>CAJVYZ010000342.1 GCA_913009915.1 uncultured Gemmatimonadota bacterium
CGAAGCGACGACCTATCCGCTGGCCATCGTGGTCGGCAAGAGAGCTCCACCGCATGATCACCAAGTTCAGACGAGCCTGGGAGGAGGGTCCCCACGAGGGGAGACCATAGCCCAGCGGTACCTGGAGCAAGCAGTGCGGTGGTCTCTTGCCGGTGACGCCAGCCAGGGAGTGGCGGACCGGCTGGCGGAGTATCCCAAAGTCGAGGGGTGTCTCACCTGCCATCTGGGAGTGAAGACGGGGGCGAACCGGGTGTTTCTTCAGGTGGCTTCCGATGTGGCCAGGGGACGATTCCTGCGACGGGCCGTTCGTGGGCGCGATGTCAGCGCGTGGCTAGTGACCGGCGGAATCCCCATGCTGTGGCCCTGCGATGAAGATGGGCGCCCGCTGGAACGACTACCCGACACACTGAAGCGGCACTTCGACCGGCACGCGCGGGTGCTGCGGGCTCGCGCTGACTTCCGCCGAGGCGCCATCTGGCAATTGTTCCGTACCGGGCCCGCCTCAGCCCCCCACCGCGTCATCTGGGCAGACTTGGCCCGCCGGTTGGAGGCCGTGCCGCTAACGGGCCGGGGGCACCGTGACGTCGTCCCGTTGAACAGTTGCTACCTCATCGTCCTTCCCTCCGCGGATCAAGCGGTGGCGCTGGCGGCCTGGTTCAACAGCACACCGATCAGGAGCCTGGCCCGAAGGACCGCTGACGTTGCCCGTGGGGGCTACGCCCGGTTCAACGCTGCTCTGGTCGGCAGCCTGCCGCTACCGGCCGGCGTGTTGGACGACCCGACCCTGCGCGACCTCGGCCGGCAGGCTCTGGCGGGCGTGGCCGTGCAGGAAGCGCTCGACCAATACGTGGCGCAGAGCCTGATGCTGGGAGAGTCCGATCGTCGGGCGCTCGAGCGTCTCGACTGATCGATGCCCTCACCCATCTTGGCAGAACGGAACGGAGCCGGACCGGTAACGTCTGCGCTCGAAGCGGAGCCCAAGGGCGACTGCTCGATGGTGGCCCGAGCGTTGGCGAATTCCCTGGCACCAGGAGAGGCTGAGTGCCGGACGCCTGACTGGCTTCGCCCGGACCAAGAGCCAACGGTCCGCCGGGTGATTCACACCTTGGCATTGTTTCGTGGGTGCCTGCTGGCGGACCCAGTTGGGACTGGCAAAACGTACATCGCCCTTGCGGTGGCGGCGCTGGTGAACGGGCAGAGGGATACCTGGTGTATCGTGCCTCCATCACTGGTGGCACAATGGAAGACCGTCGCCCGGCGCGTTGGGGTGGGGATCCAGACGTGGTCTCACGCTCGCCTGAGCCGGAGGCGCACGCCACCCGCCATGTCCGGTTTGGTCATCATCGACGAGAGCCATCACTTCAGGAACCCCGGCACCGTTCGCTACCGAACACTGGCGCCGTGGATCACGGGCAAGCCCACGCTCATGTTGAGTGCGACCCCGGTCGTCAACAGCGCCGATGACCTGATACAGCAACTTCGGCTGGCCGTTCGTGGCGATGCGCTGCGGGCCTGCGGCGTTGGGTCACTGCAGGAAGCCATCCGCCAGGACGGGCCGCACGCCGCCCTGGGAAACCTGATCATCGTGGGCTCCATCAGCGGGGATCAATCGCGACCCGGGGTTCGTGAATCGACGTGGCGCTGGCCGCTTCGGGAAACGAAGAATCTCGCGCCGGTGATGAGCGCGATTCGCCGGCTCGAATTATCGGTGGACGACTCAGTGGCGCGGCTCATCCGGGGAGTGTTCTGGCGGGCACAGGCCTCGAGTCCCAAGGCTCTTCACGCAGTGGCCAAGCGCTATCAATCACTGCTGCTGCACGCGCGTGATGCGGCGGCTGACGGAAAATCGCTGAGTCGCGCTGCGCTGCGGGACTTCACGCAAGATGCCCCGGAGCAACTGATCATGTGGTCCCTTCTGGTCGCGGACGAGGGCCCGAGTCAATTCCCGTCGGCCGACCTCCCGAGAATCGCCGAGCTGTTGCGGATGACGGTCGCGCAACGAGGCACAGCGGACGCCAAAGTCCGAGGGTTGCACGCCCTTCTCGAAGACGGCAAGCGATCGCTCGTCTTCGTCAGCTTCACGTCCACCGTCGAGTACCTCAGGCGCCAGCTGCGTGACGTGCCCCTCGCGTGGTGCACTGGGAGTGCCTCGGGCATCGGCGACGCCCGGGTGGCCCGGGAAGAGGCCCTCGCCTTCTTTCGCCCACAGGAGTGCCGGCCGGCGTGGGCGATAGCGCATGCGCCGAGAGTACTCATCACCACCGACGTCGCCGCTGAGGGGTTGGACCTTCACACCGCCGAGCGAGTGGTGCACTACGATCTCCCGTGGCACGAAGTGCGGGTGGAGCAAAGGAACGGGAGAGCCGTCCGTGCCGGATCGGTCCACCGCCACGTCGCGATCGTCCGGTTCGATCCTCCGGTGCCGCTAGATCGTGAGCTGAAGTTGCTCGACACCCTCGACCGCAAGGAGCGGATCGCCAAGCACCTGGGGCTTAGCGCGGGAGGGAGGGAGCGGTGGCGCTGGCGGGGCCGAATCGTCGAGGAGCTTGGCGGTAGGCCCGAGCGCCGGGGAATAGCCGTGGCGCCTCTCGGCCCTAGCGGCGTTCTTGCCGGCTTGGCCATTCGAGGCAGTTACCGGACGTTCCCCGGCCTGCGTGATTGCGCACGTGGATTGGACGTTGCCGGGTGGTTTCCCGGTACGCCGTCGTGGTTCAGCATCCTCGTGTGGCTGGATGGGAGCGGGTGGACCGACGATCCTGGTGTAGTGACGGAACGACTGACCATGGCCCACTCATGCTGTGCCATGCCGCCGCCATCCGCTGCCGACCGGGACGAAGCTCTCGCGGCCGTACGGCGAGTGGCGCGAGAGGTTGGTGACCGCATGCGCCGCGGGCGCTGGGCGGCGACCCAGCCGACACATGGTCTGCGACCTCTCATCTACCGCTTGCGCCGCGAGGCGGTCCGCGCCGCGCGCGACCGCGATGGAGCGAGCCTCAGGAGATTGGACGATGCCCTGCGATTTCTCGCCGGAGGTCATACGGCCGGCGAAGAGGCTATGATCGCCCGGTTGTCCCAATCGGAGCCGGGCGTGATCAGGATGGCGAACTATCCGCTGGCTGACCCTCCCGTTTATCCGATGGAGATGCGAGTGACCGGCCTGATCATCTTCCGACCGCAGTAGTGGCGACCCGGTACGGCGCCAACTACGTTGCCCGCATGCCGAGATTCGACACCGTTCTCTACGACCTCGACGGAACCCTCATCGATTCCGTCCGACTCATCCTCGACAGCTACCATCACACCCTGCGGGTGCACGGCATTCCGCCGCGATCCGACGGGCACTGGCTCGCGGGACTGGGGACCCCTCTCAAGCAACAATTCGCCGATTGGGCCGAGGACGACGCGCTCCTCGCAGCGATGGTGGTGACGTATCGCAAGTACAACCTTGCCTATCACGACGAGGCGGTGAAGCCCTACCCGGGGATCGTCGATGTGGTGATCGAGCTGCGGGAAGCCGGCTGCCGCACGGGCCTGGTCACCAGCAAGAACCGCGACGGGGCCGGTCGCGGGCTCAGGCTCGCCGGCTTGGACTCGACGTTCGAACTGCTGGTTTGCGCCGACGACGTGGAGCGGCCGAAACCGCATCCCGAGCCGATTCACCGTGCGCTACGAGAACTCGACGCCGACGCCGGCCGGACGTTGTTCGTGGGGGACAGCGTCCATGACATGGAATCGGGCCGGGCCGCGGGGGTGGCCACCGGCGCGGTGTTGTGGGGACCGTTCGATCGGGAAGAACTGGTGGGGTCTGCGCCGGACTACTGGCTCGAGGGCCCCGAGGAACTTAGAGAACTGGTACTGGGAAGGGACGGCTAGTGCGCAGGTCGCAGCGCGCAGGGTGGAACATACCGGGGCCAGTCATGGCCCACCGTGTGCCACTTCAGGCGGCGCGGACGATTCTCCGCCGGGCGATCACCTGGCGATAATCGGCCATGAGGTCGGCATCGACACCGGTCCACGACCGGCTCAAGGCGGTGTCGATAGCGCCGGCCGCCAATTGCGCCCGCAGCGTCCCGTCACTCAACAGCCGCTCCAATCCCTCGACCAGCGCATCGGTGGAATCGGGCTGCACCAACCAGCTGTTG
>CAJVYZ010000343.1 GCA_913009915.1 uncultured Gemmatimonadota bacterium
ACGGCTGGGCACCGCCTGAGTTCTGCAGGGTGTTCCACGCGTCCGAGTGCCCGTGCAGCTGCCACCTGCCTTGGCGGCTGACGTGGCAGTTGCCGCAGGTGGTCTGCTTGTTGGCGGCATCGAAGTAGCCCAGGAAGCCATTGACGGAATCCGGCGGTGGGTTGAACGGCGCAGCCGGGACCTCGACGAATTCCGTCTTGGTTTCGGTACAGCCGATCACAACGGCGGCCACCATCAAAGGGGCCAGCGCCAGCCGGAGGAGACGGACTGGTGTAGTTGTCATAGCGCGCTCAGGTGATGAAAGGTTTGCCAAGTTGCCGGCCTCAGTAGATGGCCCGCCGGGCTCCGTAGTACTACGGAACGGTGTCGCGTAAATACGCCCAGGTCTGGTGACCCAACGACAAAGTATCCTCCTGTCGATGAAGGTATCGTGAAGCCAGTATGATTACTGACATAGGTTTAACGAACTTTCACGATCAAAAGGGTGGTTCCTTAACGGACAGGGTGCTAGCATTGGCGAGTGGGTTGTCCAATGGGCTCTAAGGGGCCGATTTGTTGTCCGGCGAACGAGCCGGGGGTAGCTTCCCAGCCCACCCGAAGCGAGGAGTCTCGATGACGTCCAGTACCTGTTCGCGGTGCGGCAAACCGGCCTCCGGCAGTTTCTGCCAGCACTGCGGGGCTTCCCTGACACCCGGGTTCTGCACCCAGTGCGGCGAGTCGTTGTCGGGTGAGAGCGAATTCTGCTCAAAATGTGGCGCCCAGAAGGGAAGCGTCCCTGATGGCGGCGGTGTCACTGGCAGTGGCCCTAGTCAGACCAACTGGGTCGTTCCGGCAGGTATTCTCGTCGTTGCCGTAGTCGTCGCCCTGTTCTTCCTGATGCGGATCAACAACGGGGGGTCGACCGTCGGCCTGCCGCCGCAAGGCGTGAACACCGCCGCCTTACCCGATCTGAGCCAGATGACCCCGCGGGAGCGGTTCGACCGGCTGTATAACAGGGTCATGCAGGCGGCGGAGCAGGGAGACGCGGCCACCATGCAGCAGTTCTCCCCCATGGCGCTGACCGCCTACGACATGCTGGACGAGGTGGACGCGGACGCCCGCTACCACGCGGCGCTCCTCAAGCTCCACATGGGGGACGTGGCCGGGAGCGCGGCTCTGGCGGACAGCATCGAGGCGGAAATTCCCGATCATCTCTTCGGGTTCATCATCAGGGGCACCCTGGCCAAGTGGCAGAACGACCCCGCCGCCTTGGCCCAGGTCTACACTGCATTCCTGGCGGCGTACGACGCGGAAATCGCAGCGGAACGGCTGGAATACAGTGAACACGAACGATCGATCCAGGGGTTTCTGGGAGACGCCAGGGGTGGAGGCGGTTAGCCGGGCGTCCCATTATATTAATGGGGACATCGTTACTTCCCTTGCGGAGTGTGGTCTTATGAAAGCGGGAACCAAATTCATCATCGGAGCGAGTGTGATCGTGGTCGCGGTGAGCGCCATGATATATCAAGGTGTCCAGGAGACCGGCACCTACTTCCTGACCACGACCGAGTTGGCCGAGCGGACCAGTGCCGACCCGTCGTTCCATGATGTCGGCATCAAACTCGGCGCCAAGGTGGTGCCGGGTACCATCCGGCGCGACGTGGCCACGCAGACCATCGATTTCGAAGTCACCGACGGCACCACGCAAATCCCCGTCTCCTATAGGGGGTTGGCGCCCGATACCTTCACCGACGACCTCGACATCGAGGTCGTGGTTGAGGGTCGCTTGGGCACGGACGGGGTGTTCCAGGCCACCACCCTGCTGGCCAAGTGCGGCTCCCGCTATGAGGCCCAGTACGACAACACCGAAACCCAGGCCTAGCCGATGACGCTCCTGGGGCACTTCGCGCTGTGGGCCGGGTGGCTCATCGCGCTGTGGGCTGGTGTGTTGGCCTTCTCGGGGAAGTGGCAACGCCGTCCCGAACTGCGGGCCAGCCTGACGGGCGCCGTCTACGCCGTGTTCGGGTGTATGGTGGTGGCGTCGCTGGCCCTGTGGTACGGCCTGGTCACCCACGACTTCAATATCGAATACGTGGCGTCCTACACCTCGCGGACGCTGCCGGAGTACTTCATCTTTTCCGCCTTCTGGGCGGGGCAGAAGGGGTCGCTGCTGTTGTGGGCCGTGGTGCTGTCACTGTTCGCGGCCATGGCGCAGTTCATGACATCGCGGCGCTACGCCGACCTCCTCCCCTGGGTAGCGGGCGTGACCTCGATCGTGGCGTTCTTCTTCATCACGGTCATGCTGTTCTCGGCCAACCCGTTCGAGCGGCTGGCGTTCACCCCGCCCGATGGCCGGGGGCTCAACCCCCAGCTGCAGAACCTCGGCATGATGATCCATCCGCCGATGCTCTACCTGGGCTACATAAGCGTCACCATTCCATTTGCCTTCGCCATCGCCGCCTTGATGTCGGGCAAGCTCGACACGGGCTGGATTCGGGCCATCCGCAAGTGGACGCTGCTGAGCTGGCTGTTCCTGTCGGCCGGGGTGGTGCTGGGGATGTGGTGGGCCTACGTGGAACTGGGTTGGGGCGGCTACTGGGCCTGGGATCCGGTCGAGAACGCCAGCATTCTGCCGTGGCTCACCATGACGGCGTTTCTCCATTCGGTGATGATCCAGGAGAAGCGCGGCATGCTCAAGCGCTGGAACCTGATGCTCATCATCGGCACGTTCCTGCTGACCGTTTTCGGGACCTTCATCACCCGATCCGGCGTCATCGCCAGTGTGCACAGCTTCACCCAGTCTTCGGTGGGGTACTACTTCCTCGCCTTCCTGGTGCTTACCGGGGTGCTGTCGTTTACCCTCCTATACACCAGGTGGGACGGGCTCAAGGCGGATGTGGAACTCGAATCGATGGTGAGCCGGGAAGCCGCTTTCCTGTTCAACAACCTGATCCTGGTCGGCATCGCTTTCTCGGTGCTGTGGGGCACCCTGTTCCCCATTCTGTCTGAATTGGTGCAGGGCACCAAGGTGACGGTGGGTCCGCCGTTCTTCAACAAGGTGAACGTGCCGTTGGGTCTGGCGTTGCTGGCCCTCACCGGCATCGGGCCGCTGATCGCCTGGCGCAAGGCATCGATCAACAATCTCAAGCGACAATTCCTCATGCCGGTTGCCGCGGGCCTGGTGGTGGTGGTGGTACTCGCTGTGCTGGGAATGCGTGACTTCTACCCGCTGATGGCCATAGGCCTGGCCGGCTTCGTGGCGGGGACCGTGGTGCAGGAGTTCTACCGTGGAAGCCGGGCGCGGCACCGGATCCACGGCGAATCGTACCCGGTGGCGGCCCTGCGGCTGATCGGCCGCAACCGGCGCCGCTACGGCGGGTACATCGTGCACGTGGGCATTCTGCTGCTGTTCGTGGCCTTTGCCGGCTACGCCTTCAGGGTGGACAAGGAAGCTACGCTGCTTCCCGGAGAATCGGTCGACGTGACCAGTCCGTTCGGCCACACCTACACCCTGACGCATCTGGGCGTGTCGCAGTACGAGTACCTCAACCGGTTCGTGTCGCAGGCCACGGTCGAGATCGAGAAAGACGGCGTCCCCATCGGCCGGCTGTCGTCGGAGAAGCGCCAGCACATAAACAGCCTGCGTGAGTTCGAGTTCCAGCCGTCCACCGAGGTCGGCATCCGCTACACGTTGCAGGAAGATCTCTACATCGTCTACGCCGGATCGGTGGAAGGAACCGAAGAAGCGGTCTACCGGTTCACCATCAACCCACTGGTGGTGTGGGTGTGGATCGGTGGTGTGGTCCTTATTCTCGGTGGGATCATCACCATGTGGCCGGGCGGCTACGGTCCCGTGAGGGAGCGGCGGCCGGTGCAGGCGGGGTACGAAGCGGAACTGGTGGGGAGTGGTGGGACGTAGGACGTAGGACGTAGGACGTAGGGCGTAGGGCGTAGGGCGTAGGGCGTTGGGCGTGGGGGGTTGGGCGTGGGGGGGGGGGGGACGTTTTGTGGGATGGGAAGGGATCGCGGGGCGTTTGGCGGCCCCCTCGCGGCATTGGTTCCGGCGGTCAGTGGGCGCTGTGCGCAGGGGGCGCCGCTGCGGCGCACAGCGCCCATGGCGGGCGGCCAGGCGGGGGAGG
>CAJVYZ010000344.1 GCA_913009915.1 uncultured Gemmatimonadota bacterium
TTGCATTACACGCCTCTCTGTGTCGTTGTTATATCGCTATTGCTCTGCCACGTCTCTTCTATGATCTTGAGATATATCACTGGAGTTCAGACGTGTGTGATTACGTTTTTTTTTTTTTTTAATGATCCGGCGACCACCGAGATCTACACTCTTTCCCTACACGACGCTCTTCCGATCTCTACTGTTGTTGACGGCGGTCCAAGACTGCGGCGCGGGGCGGGGTGAAGTTTTCAGCGCTGGGTAAGTGGAGGTCTCCTTTGGGGACGTTCTGTGTCGCGGGATGATTTGCGGTGATACTCAGCGACCGCCTCGCCGGCGTTTGGCTTCTTTGAGGCGGTAGCTCTCGCCCTTGGTCTCCAGGATGTGGCAGCGGTGCGTCAGCCGGTCCAGGGCGGCTCCGGTCAATCGCTCGTTGCCCAGCACTTCGGTCCAGTTCTCGAACGGCAGGTTGGTCGTCACCAGCACGCTGTTCCGTTCGTAGGCGGTAGCGATCACGTCAAACAACAGTTCCGCCCCTGCCTTGCTCGCCGGCACGTAGCCCAACTCGTCGAGGATCAACAAGTCTAGCTTGGCAAGTTGGCCACGCGTTCGCAAGAGCTGACGCTCTTCTTTCGCTTCCAGAAGCGTGGTAATCAATTCGGTCACGCGCCAGAAGCGGACCTTCTTGCCTAGTCCGCAGGCTGCGATCCCCAATGCCGTAGCCAAATGCGTCTTACCTCAACCATCGTGATGCACCTTTTGGATCGTGGCATGTGCGCGTTTTCCCTTCTTGAGTTGCTTGAGTTGGCCGATACACTGCTTGGTTCGGGGGAACAGATAGCAACCGTAGAGCGGGTCTTTCTTGATTCGGATCGAGCCCTTGCGGATCTTGCGATAAAACCAAGACGGATCGATCTCGATCAATTGGGCCATCTCTTTGATTGTGTGAGCATTGTTGGGCGTCTTGCCCTGCCGTAGCCGTTCGAGATTCGAGACGATGTGGTATCGATGCTTCAGTTTGTTCACGATCTGGGTCGTAAACGCGCCGCCTCGACATGGTCGATACCCTTCCGTGTTCAGTGTGTCGATGATTGCTTTAATGGTTTGGCCCTGTTCGGTCAATTGACGGATCCTGTCCGCGACTTGCTTCTCCGTCTCCGAATAGCGTAACGAGTGGACTGGAACGCGCACGTGTGTTTCCGTCACCAGGCCGCCACGCCACACGATGCGGATTTGGCAAACGCCCTCTTCGTTGCGCAGCAGGTTGACGCGTTCGACCAGGGTCCGCAACAACGACTTGCGTCCTTCCCGCGAGAGACGGGGCCACAGTTCGGGTAGTCGTCCGCCGATGTCTGCGAACGATTCACGCAACTCGACCGGAACGGCGATCGCCTGCGGAGTTGTCGCTTCTGTTTCCGACAGCTGGCTCTTCCCGGTTTCAAGGTTCAGCAACGCCTGTTCCCATTTCTTCTCCAACGTGGCGGCGATCAAGCGGTTCTCCGGATCCACCAAATTATACTGCCGTTCGGTGCGAGCCGCCGCATATTCCAACCGCTTCACTTCTTGTTTGAGATGACGGATCTGTTCTCGATGATGGGCACGCTGTTTCGTCGACACTTCCTCCAATGCGTCGATGTGGGACGGTGCAATCGCCTGGAAGAACTCTTCGACGACGGCCGCGTCGATCCGCCGGCCGGACAAGAACTGGCAAGACGGTTTGCCATACTCGCTACGTGTACGGTTGCACCGATACTGAAAACGCGTGCCTTTGTAGACGGTCACCATCGCATGGCCACAGCGGGCGCAGCGCACCAGCCCGGCGAGCAAGGCCGCTCCGTGCCGCACGCCGCCTTTGCGTGTGAACTGTTCGTCCATCTTCTGTCGGTTTTCGGCAATCTTTCGCTGGATTCTCTCGTGTTCGTCCCACGTAATGTAAGCGGGATAGACGTCCTTGACCAAGGCATGCCACTGCGATTGCGGGCGGCGAAGCCGACCGGTCGCCGGCCGGCCCGGGATCTGTTTCGTCGGCTCGGCGCTGCGGCGGCCGTGAGCGAACGCGCCAGCGTAAGCCGGGTTTTTCAAGATCGAATGCAGCGCGGCCAGCGCCGGCTCCTTCCACAACACCTGGCCTGCATAGAGGCCGGAGGTCTGACGTCGAGGTAGCTTGAGATGGTTTCGCACGAGGTAGGTCAATACCTTCGAGCCACTACCCAACTCCACGAACTTGGTAAACACCAAGCGAATCCGCTGCTCGATACTCGCGTCGGGATCGAAGGTCACGCTTCCCTCGGCACCGCGGACCAGGCCGGTCGGCAAGTGCTGGATCAACTCGCCGCGTTTGGCTTTCGACAGCCGGCCGGCGTCCAATCGCAAACGTAGACTATGCAGTTCCGCCTCGGACATCGTACCCTTCAAGCCGAGCAACAAGCGGTCATTGAAATCACGGGGGTGATAGATCCCGTCGCTGTCGCCGATCAGCGTATCGAACAACGCACAGAGTTCCAACAGCCGATGCCAATCGGCATTGTTGCGAGCCAGTCGTGAGACTTCGTAACCGATGATGATCCCAATCTTACCCAAACCGACGTCGGCCACCAGCTTCTGAAAACCCGCACGACCCTCGGCGTGTTTGGCAGAGATACCTTGGTCGCCATCGATCACAACGATCTGCTCAGGCTTCCAGGTGAGTTCACGCAACCGCTCGGTCAGCGCGCGTTGGTTGACCGCGCTCTCGCGGTTCTCGCGCACCTGCTTGGGGTCGGATTGCCTCAGATAGACTACCGCACGGCGTTTCAAGTGAGTAGGCAGAACCTTGATCGATCCGTTCATAATCGAGTTCCTCCGTGAGAATGTGAACGATTTCCTCAGCCACCTCGCTTTGCTCGCTTGGCGACAGACGGCCCCACACGTCGCGACTTGCTTGAGGTTGCATGTTGACCCCTCCTGGCGATTGGCAACGCTAGGAAAGTAGCAACCAAGTCCTGGATCGCGGTCAAGCTCAGAACGGTGGGCTCCGAGCGCGGGCCCGTGAAGAGATTCGTGCTGGCGACAGGAATGTGCCCGTATTGCCCAGGCGCTAGCTCAACCTGGCAATGACGCACGTGGCCAGGCAAGCTAGCAATGCCAGCAAGCTTGAAATCCCTGCCGAATAGAGGGTGTGTCGGGTCCGTAACCGCGACGTACCCCTCGCATTCCTGCGTGACAAACGGGGTATTGCGTTGGGCGGGGTTTGCCTGTTCCGGGCGCGCCGACGAAACACGTATTGGAACGACCCGCAATCCACTCGCAACGTGAAAGCTCCAAGATCTTCTGCTTGTTGATCGACTTCGACGCCGAAAAGTCGAAGCGGTCCAATCCCTTTTCCACCGGGAACGACGCTTGACGAATGCGCGACGCAAGCGCGTTGGCCGATCGCCTCGACACTTCCATCTCCGTCAGACGCAGAAGATACTCCTCGTACGGCTGGTTCGACTCGGCCGCTTCCCGAGCCAGCTTCTCGCACTCCGCCAGCATGGTCGGCTGCTCCAAGCGTTCACGAAGTTCCGCAAACACGGCCGGCAGCTTCCAGCAGCGGTAGACGTTCGAGTGATCCAAGGCCGCCGGACGACGGCCCAGCGAGGCCAAATAGTGCAACGGGTCGAGAACCTGGTCGCCCGACTCGTAGCTTCGCGGATGGCTGGCGACCAGGCGATCACCAGCCGCGATGGCCACCCGATCCGTGTAGCCTTTCATGCTGACGGTCTCGAACGCGTAGGCCCGAGGCACGCTGTAGCACACGTTGTCGAATCGGGCCAGCTGATACTTGTCCACCTTGGCTGGTTGCGTCACGCACGAATCGAAGGCGTGCTGGGGCAACGGCTTGGCCGCTTCGCAATCTCGGGCAAACAGTTCGCCGATCGTGTGCTTCGTTCCGTGCCGATTGCGATCGCGTTCCGCCAGGCAACATTCCAGCAGATAGGCGTTCAATTCATCGAAATCCTTGACCTTGGGAACCGGCGTCGACCAGCGACGTTGTCGTGTCTTAACCCGGTTCTCCACGTACGGCTTCTCATTGCCGCTGGCAGATCGGAAGAGCGTCGTGTAGGGAAAGAGTGTAGATCTCGGTGGTCGCCGTATCATTAAAAAAAAAACATT
>CAJVYZ010000345.1 GCA_913009915.1 uncultured Gemmatimonadota bacterium
CCGTCCTACGGGTCGGACATCGCCGCGATATCGACCGATCGCACTGACCCGCCCGAGCGCACCAGTGCCGATAAGGGCGCCAGTCGGTGTCTCGCTCGGTCTGTGATTGCTGACTGGCTCAACCCTCCTACCAGTTCGCGTTCTGTCCAGTCAGGCCCGCAATCGTTTTTGTGCCGACAACGATTCCGCAGGTCGGGCAGGGTTTTCGATGGCCGGTCGCTTGGTCGTTGCCGGGCTGGTGGGAGGATAGAGCCCGTAGTGGTGGATGATGGGTCGGCGAGCCACGATGGATGGTGCGCTGGTCGGGTCGACGAAAGGTGGGGTTGGTGATGGTTGGGCGTCGGGTGGTCATGGCGTTGGCGTTCTATCCACGGGGTGGATCGGCGCAGGTGGTGCGCTACCTGGGGGGAGCGCTCGAGACGTTGGGGCATGCGGTGAGGGTGTGTTGCGGGACGCTTGGGCCGCCGGGATCTTCCTCTCATGCAGCGACATTTTTCGCCGGCCTCGATGTGGAGGCACTTGATTTCACTGAAGCGGTGACCTGGTTCGAACAGGGGCGGGACCCGATGGCTGCGCCGGTGCCCATCCATCCTTCGTTTGAGGATCGCCCGGACGTGCCCGACCGGGTGTTCGCCTCCTTGGACGATGACGCCTACCAGCGCCAGGTGGCGGTCTGGCAGTCGCTGCTCGAACGGGTGGAGCCGCCTGATTTGTATCACATACATCACCTGAGTCATGTCAATGATGCGGTTGCCGCTCTTGGTGCTCGGCCGACTGTTGTGCACTTGCATGGGACCGAGCTGAAGATGCTGGCCGCGATCCGTTCCGGTGGCCAGGAGCGGTGGAAGCACGCGGCCGACTGGGACCGGCGTTTGGTGAGCGCCGGGCGCCGGGCCGATCGCCTGGTCGTCATCTCACCGACAGATCGCCGGCTGGCAATCGACCTGCTGGGGGTGGCCCCTTCGCTCATCGAAGTCGTGCCGAACGGGGTTGATGTCGACAGGTTCGCGCCCGCCGACTTGACGCGGAGTGAACGCTTGGTCCAGTGGCGCCAGTGGTTGGTGGGTGACCCGCAAGGGTGGGATGAGAGCGGCCAACCCGGATCGATCCGCTACTCGGACAACGACATTGAGCGTTTCTTGTTGGACCCGGCGACGGACGAGCTGCTCCCGGTGCTGCTGTTCGTTGGCCGCTTCTTGGGTTTCAAACGGGTCCCCCTGCTCATCCGCGCCTACGCCAGGGCCCGCGAGGCGTTGGGTCCGGCCCCGCCGCCGTTGGTGATCTGGGGTGGCTATCCGGGCGAGTGGGAGGGCGAACATCCTCACGCGGTGGCGACCTCGTTGGGGGTCGACGGGGTGTTCTTTGTCGGCTGGCGGGGACATGAGGATCTCGCGGTCGGGTTCAACTGCGCCGACGTGTTTGTGGCCCCCTCGGTCGATGAGCCGTTTGGTCAGGTCTACTTGGAGGCCATGGCCTGTGGCCTCCCAGTCATCGCCACCGATTCGGGTGGTCCTAAATCGTTCGTCAACACCGACCCGGCTCGGCCGAACGGCTGGCGGGTCACACCGGACAGCGAAACCGAACTCGCAGACGCCATCGTCCAGGCAACGTCAGACGACGCCGCCAGACGCGAGCGAGGGGCCCACGCCAGACGGCTGATCGAACACCAGTACGACTGGCGACGCATCGCCGAGCACATCGACCGAATCTACAACGACCTACTCACCTAGCGAGCACCGCCCATCGAAAGGCCAGCTGGCGGCCGGTTAGGGCGGTCGCAACGGCCCACCCCAATTGCCCTGAAGCCGGCGGTTCGGACTCATCTGGCGCGCTCTTTACCTCCACTTGGATGACATGGGTCGGGCCGATCAGCATCTCCGCAGAGTGCGCTTCGCGTTCCACCCAGCCCCGCTTCCACCACGGCGCGGCTGAAGGGGACGTGATTCACACGTCGTTGAACCCGTGAATGCCTGAATCGGGATGCCGGGGGGACCCCTAAAGCGGCAACGGCCTAAGCCTGGATCCACCGCAGGGATTGGCTTTTCGCCCGCCTCGTCAGTGGTGGCAAGTGTTTCTCGTACTCGACTGGCGACACATTGGGTGAAAGCAGAGAATCTTCTTGTTCTGAGGAGCGGCGCGGCCCACCGGGCGATTCGCCTCCCTAAGTCGGTGGATCCAGGCTAAATGAGTTCCCTGAACTGGTTCAAGTTTTGCCTGTCAGGCCCACGCAGTTCGCTGCGCTCACTAACCGAGTTTGCTTCGCAAACTCCGCGCCGTACGTGATGCGATGGTTCAAGTTTTGTCCTGCCGGGCCAGAATCGTTGTCGTTTCGACAACGATTCCCCAGCTCAACGGCTTACCTCTACTCCCGAGGAGCGAGATAGCGACCCCACCACCGTTTTGCGGTGTCGATTCCACCCATGCCGAAGGCGATAGCGAAAGCGACACCAACAGCCGCCGTGAGGATCTTCACGACGTCCTCGGCGAATGTGATCTCCAAAAGGTCGAGCGCAGCCAGCACGCCGGAGAGGATGATCACGATCTTCACCGAAGCCGGCAGCCACATGATCTGGCGCTGCTCGGCGTACGGGCGCACCAGATCGGTGACGAAATTGGCAACCGCAGCCGCCACCAGCACCAGCGCCACAGCAACGAAGATCAGCGGGAGCACTGCGATCAGGCGCTGCAGCAGATCGACGATCGGATTGACTTCGAGGATTCGGAAGATGATCAGCCACAGCAGCAACATCAGGAATGCGTACGCCAGGGTGACGACGAGCGCGGCCGGCTTGTTCCCCGATGGCTCGAGCGCCGCGGTCAAGCCGGCCTTGTCGAACACCGTCTGCGCAGGCTGGCTCTCCAGAAGTTTGGCGACCCAACTCCGGAGCGTCCGCACAATCCAGCGTCCCACGATGAGCACGACGATCGCGACGACGATCTTGGGCAACCACTCACCGAGACCGCTGCCCACGCTCTCGAACGCATCACGTATCCCGCCGACGAACCGGTTCCATGCTTCCGACATCAGAGCCCTTCCATAGCCAACTCTCACTACGCTACACGCGGTTGGTCGAAGAAGCAGCCTTGGAGGGTTCGGACGGTTTGGTCGCGTCGGGGTTCGGGGTGCCGGTTTCGGGTCGGTTCATTGGAGGCGGGCCACCTTGGTCGAGTTGTGTGCGAGGACGCCATGTCCGCACCAGCAGTCAACGCGCAAACGATGGTCACTCCGGCTGATCGGAGTGGATCGACGAAACTAGCCAAAATGGCGACGATCACCTACACTGTAGTCATGCCTGTTGTTTCGATCCGTTTCTCAGACGAGCCGCTCCACCGTCGACTCAAGGACAGTGCGCACCGACACGACGTTGGGGTCTCCACCCTGGCCGAGCGCCTCATCGACGAGGGCCTCCGCATGGAAGCCCACCCCATGGTCGTGTTCCGAGATGGTCCAGCTGGTCGTCGGCCGGTGCTCGTCGGCGGACCCGAAGTCACCGACGTGATCGGAGCTGTCGTCGATGGAGATGTTCAGGTCGATCAGCGCCGATCCCGAGCCGCAGAACTGCTCGGCGTGCCCGAGGCAATGGTCGACGCGGCGTTCGCGTACTACGCCGACTACACCGACGAGATCGATACGCAGCTCGCTGACCGGGCCCGCCTCGCTAACGAGGCCGAAACGTTGTGGCGCCGCCAACGGGAGCTGCTCGAGAGGTGAAGCTGCTTCTCGACGAGATGCACGCCCCCAGCATCGCTGACGCCCTCACCGGGGACTCCTTCGACGTGGTGGCGGTGGCAGCCGAGCCCGAGCTCCGTGGCATATCGGATGAGGATCTTCTGGCGCACGCCGCCACCGAGACACGGGTCCTCATCACCGAGAATGTGGCCGACTTCATGCCGCTCGCCACACAGTGGTCTGGTCAGCGTCGATCCCATGCAGGCTTGATCTTCACCAACCCGAAGCGATTCAACCGAGCGACACTCGCCTATCCAGGGAACGTCGTATCCGCCCTTCACCAGTTCCTCGCCGAACCACCTATCGACGGCGAGTCTTCGATCTGGTGGCTGTGAACCTGTAATCCGCCCAAGCGATAGCAGGTTGCTAGCCGCCATT
>CAJVYZ010000346.1 GCA_913009915.1 uncultured Gemmatimonadota bacterium
TTCATGTCCTCGGGGCCTTCGATCCTGTCGAGTAATCCGCTCATGTTCCGGGCTCCAGTGAGAGAGTCAACTCCTTCTTGAGATTATATAAGAGGCAATCTGTCTTAAAGGCTCGGCCTTCTCACCAAAGCCCTCAAGGGCCTTGATGGCAGACTTCACAAGTTCATCGCAGCTGGCCTTTGATTCCGCAAGACCGAGGAGCGCCGGATAAGTGGCCTTGCCCTTCTCGGCGTCGCCGCCTACAGGTTTGCCCATCTCTTCAGGCGACCCCTCTACATCAAGTATATCGTCAAGTATCTGAAAGGCAAGCCCCGTTGCCTCGGCATAGGCCGTAAGCGACCCGAGCTCGGCAGCGGTGGCACTGCCGAGTAAGGCGCCGCACCTTACGGAGGCCAGTATAAGCCTGCCGGTTTTATGGGTATGTATATACTCAAGCTCCGGAAAGGATATGGTTTTTCCCTCAGACTCCATATCCACAACCTGGCCGCCTATCATCCCCGTGGAACCGGCGGCCCCGGTCACCTCAAGGAGGACCTTAAGGAGCCTCTTCTCCTCCACACCCGTGGTTTCGCCTATCATCTCAAAGGCCGCGGTAAGGAGAGCGTCGCCCGCGAGTATGGCCATCGCCTCCCCGTATACCTTATGGCACGTCTCTCTTCCCCTCCTGAGGTCGTCGTTGTCTATGGCGGGAAGGTCGTCGTGCACCAGCGAATAGGTATGGACCGTCTCCACCGCCGCCGCCACGACGGCGATGCCGTCGTCCCTGCCACCAACCGAGCGGTACCCGGCCATGACCAGCGCCGGCCTGATCCGCTTGCCGGGTCCAACCAGCGCGTACGCCAGCCCCTGGCCCTCGGCACCAGGCACTTGGTTCGCCAGCCGGACAGCCCACTCCTCCAGAATGGTATCCGTCCGGGTCCGTGCCTCGGCCAGCAGGGCAGCCGGCAAATCCGTGTCGACCGGCCTATTCATCGAGGTCTTCGAGCCTGATCGTGCCATCGGCCTCTTCCAGCACCCGCTGAACGGTCAACTCCGCCTGGGCCAGCTGGTCGCGCGCTTGCCTGAGGCGGGTAACGCCCTCTTCGAACAGCGCCAGGGCCTCGTCCAGCTCGGGCTCGTCAGACTCCAACAGGCGGACGATCTCCTCCAGTCGCCGGAGGTCCTCAGCTAGGCGGGCCCCCGGGGGTGGAGATTCGCCGGCTCCGGTCACCGTTCCTCCACCCGGGCGGAGACCTCGCCGTCGGCCAGCCGCAGCCGGAAGGGAGTACCGCCGGGAAAATCGGCGCGACGGCGCAGGACTCTGCCATCGGGGGACAACGCCAGCCCATAGCCGCGCTGCAGCACCTTGAGGGGACTCAGGGCGTCGAGTGCCACGCCGAGCCGGTCGAGCGCCTGCCGCCGGATGCTGATGACCCGCGCCAGGCCGCTTTCCAGGCGGTCGCCCGCCCGGTTGAGCCGTTCGGCCGCCAGCCTGGTCCGCCGGCTGAGGCCGCCGGCCAGCCGGCTGGCCAAGGCTCCGGCGTGTCGCATGACGTCGTCCTGGTCCGCCAATGCCAGCTCCGCCGCCGCCGACGGCGTCGCCGCGCGGACGTCGGCCACCAGGTCGGTGAGCGAGATATCGGTCTGGTGTCCCACGGCCGACACCGTGGGCACTCGCACCTCCGCCAACGCGCGGCACACCGACTCGGTGTTGAACACCGCCAGATCCTCACGGGCTCCCCCGCCCCGTGCCACGATGCACACCTCGATTCCCTCCACCCGGTTGACCAGCCGCAGGGCTCCGACCACTTCGGCTTCGGCGCCGGTTCCCTGAACCCGCGTGCCCAACACCAGAATCCTGGCCATGGGCCACCGCTTACGGGCGACGCTCACCACATCGTGCAGCACCGCCCCGTCCAGACTGGTCACCAGGGCAACGCCGGTGGCCCAGCTCGGCAACGACCGTTTCCGTGCCGGATCGAACAACCCGTCCGCCTGCAACGCGGCCCTGGTTTGTTCCAGCAGTGCCTGTTGCAGCCCCAGGCCCTCGGTGGCGATCAACCGTTTGACGGTCAGGCGGAATTCACCGCGCTCGGCCCACACCGTGGGCGACCCGAAGGCGAAAATCTTGGCCCCCTCGGTGGGCGCTTCCTTCATTTGCGAAGCATCGTCTCGCCACATGACGCAGCGGACCTGAGCCTCGGCGTCCCGCAAGCCAAAGTACCAATGGCCGCTTCGATAGCGCTTGAGTCCCACGACCTCGCCCTGCACCCACACGGGCCCCAACTGGCTCTCGATGAGCCGCTTGGCCGTCTGCGTCAATCGGCTGACGGGCCAGGCGGCGGCGTCGGGGGATTGGTCGAACAGGGAGGGATTGGGCATGGCTAGTGGCGGGTAGCTAGTGGCGGGTGGCTAGTGGCCGATGGCTCGGAGCAGCTACCAGCCACCAGCCACCAGCCATCAGCCGGCGCGCAGCGCCTCCGCCGCCTGCAGAGTGTTCTTCAAGAGCATGGCGATGGTCATGGGGCCAACGCCGCCCGGCACCGGCGTGATGGCCGAGGCCACTTCGGCCACGGGGCCGTATGCCACGTCGCCTACCAGCCGGTAGCCCTTTTCCTTGGTGGCGTCGTCGACTCGGTTGATGCCTACGTCTACGACCGCGACGCCCGATTTGACCATGTCGGCCGTAATAAACTCCGGTTTGCCCATGGCTACGATGAGGATGTCGGCCGAGCGGGTGACCGACCCGATGTCTTTGGTCCGGGAGTGACATACGGTGACGGTGGCGTTGGCGCCTGGTCCTTTCTGGATCAACAGATTGGCCATTGGCTTGCCGACGATATTGGAGCGACCTACGATCACGACGTGGGCGCCGGAGGTTTCGATGCCGGACCGGATCAGCAGCTCCTGCACTCCGTACGGGGTGGCCGGCTTGAATCCGGTCGGGTCGCCGGTGACCAGCTTACCGACATTGATCGGGTGGAAGCCATCGACGTCCTTCCGCGGGTCGATGCGCAGCAGGACATTGGCCTCGTTGATGTGATCCGGGAGCGGCAGCTGGACCAACATGCCGTGTACCGTGGGGTCGGCGTTGAGCTGGTCGATGGTATCGAGCAATTCCGCCTCGGTGACAGTGGCCGGCAACCGGACGGTGCCTGATTCCATCCCTGCCTCATCGCACGCCCGTCCCTTCATCCGCACGTACACCTGGCTAGCCGGATCCTCACCAACCAACACCACGGTCAACCCGGGAACGATGCCCTGCTCGGTGAGACGGGCCACCTCGGTGGCGACCTCCGCTCTGACGGCCTTACCAATTGCCTTTCCATCGATAATCTGCGCGCTCATCGGGCAAAATCCACGGCTCGGGTTTCTCGAATGACGACTACTTTGATCTGTCCGGGGTACTGCAGTTTGATCTCCACCTTGCGAGCGATCTCGTCGCTCAGGCTGGCGGCCTTGGCATCGTCCACCCGCTCCGGGTGGACCACGACGCGAATCTCGCGGCCCGCCTGGATGACATTGCTCTTCTCGACCCCATCGAAAGCATTGGCGATGGCCTCCAAACGGGTGAGCCGCTTCACGTAAGTCTCGAAGGCTTCCCGGCGGGCACCGGGACGGGATCCGCTGATGGCGTCGGCCGTCTGGACCAACACCGACTCCGTCGATTCGTGCGGGGCGTCGTCGTGGTGGGCGTGGATGCAGTTGATCACCAGGGCGGCCTCGCCGTACTTGGTGGCCATCTCGACACCCAATTCGACGTGGGTTCCTTCGCTTTCGTGGGTCAGCACCTTGCCGATGTCGTGCAGCAGCGCGCCCCGTTTGGCCAGCGCCACGTCGCACTTGAGTTCCGCGGCCATGGACCCCGCCAGCCAGGCGACCTCCTTGGAATGTTCCAGGATGTTCTGGCCGTAGGAGGTACGATACCGCATCCGGCCCACCAGCTTGATCATCTCCGGGTGCAGGCCGTGCACGCCCGTGTCGTAGGCCGAGATCGGAAGAGCACACGTCTGAACTCCAGTCACACTGATATATCTCGTATGCCGTCTTCTGCTTGAAAAAAAAAAACATAATATCTACCTCGCACACGTCTTCGCTCCATTCCCACTCCTATCTCTCTT
>CAJVYZ010000347.1 GCA_913009915.1 uncultured Gemmatimonadota bacterium
TTTTCAAGCAGAAGACGGCATACGAGATATATCAGTGTGACTGGAGTTCAGACGTGTGCTCTTCCGATCTAGCAGAACGTGACGATGTTTCCGGTGCTCATCCGCATCCCCAACACCGATGGGTTGTTGCGGCCCGGCATGAACGCCGAAGTCGAAATCAGCATCGGCCGCCGGGAAGGGGTGCTCTCCGTCCCCAATGCCGCGCTGCGAACTGACCGCGACGTCGGATCGGCCGCCGAGGTGCTGGGCCTCACGCTCGAGGAGGTGCAGCAGCAACTAGCCCGGTCTCCGGAGGTGTCCAGCCAGCAAGCGTCATCACTCCCTGCCGCCCAGGCAAGCGACCGGGAGACGCTCTCGCTCCGCAACGGGAGGACCGTCGAGCTCCCACCCGGAGTCACCGCGGAACGCGCGCGCGCCATCATGAACAAACGACGGTCGGGTGAACCGTTGACCGAAAACGAACAGGAGATCGGTCGCCAGATCTTTCAGGCATTACGGGATGGCCGGGACGGCGAGCCGGGACCGGGTGCTGTGTCGGAGCAGCGGGGGAGTGACCTCGAGACTGCCGATTACGTGGTGTTCGTCCTGCGGGACGGCGCACCAACCGCTGTTCGCATCAAGACCGGGCTGACCGACCTCGACTACAGCGAGGTGCTGGCAGGCTTGACCGCGGCAGACTCAGTTCTGGTGCTTCGGAACATCGCCCAACAGGCCTCGTAGCGATGGCCTTCCTACCTGACAGGGGGTAACGCCATGCTGTTCGGAGAGACGATCGCCGTCGCCCTGCGGTCCATCAGGGCCAACCTCCTTAGATCCGGTCTGACGATGCTGGGAATCATCATCGGCGTCGGGGCCGTCATCACCATGGTGGCCCTGGGATCGGGTGCTCAGCGGGCCATCGAAGACCAAATCGAAAACATGGGCGCCCGGTTGCTCAGCATCTACGCCGGCCAGTCGTTCAACCATGGGGTGGCTTCCAGCAACCGCGTCAGCCTGCGAACCGCCGACGCCGAAGCGCTCACGCGCGGCGCCACGCAACTGAGTGCCGTGGTCCCGGAAATCCGTTCCTCCATGCAAATCAAGCTGGGCAACACCAACATCAACACCGACGTCACCGGTACCACGGCCAACTACACCGAGGTGCGCAATTTCACGATCGCACACGGCCGCATGTTCACTACCGGAGACGATGAATCCCGCAAACGCGTCGCGGTGCTGGCCTACGCGGTCCCGGAAATGCTCGACGCCAATCCCCAGGCCCTAATCAATCAAACCATCTTCATCCGTGGCATCCCGTTCGAGGTTATTGGCGTGCTCGCCGAGAAAGGCGCGGGAGGCTCGTACTCCAATCCTGACGAACAGGTACTGATCCCGGTACAAACAGCCCAGTACCGCGTGTTCGGTTCCGACCGGTTGCGGTCCATCAGTGTCGAGGTCGCCGAGGGCGTCCCGTTGGAGCAGGGGATGGTCGACATCGAACGCATCCTCCGGCGCGAGCACAAGATTCCCCCGGGTGGCGCCAACGACTTCCGCATTCGCGGGCGCCAGGAGATCCTGGCCACGCGGCAAGAGGCCACCGAAGTGTTCACCTACCTGCTGGCGAGCATCGCCGGCGTGAGCCTCCTGGTCGGCGGCATCGGCATCATGAACATCATGCTGGTCTCGGTAACGGAACGGACACGGGAGATAGGCGTGCGCAAGGCGCTCGGGGCCACCAGAACCAACATCCTGTCGCAATTCCTGATAGAAGCGCTGACCCTATGCCTCTTGGGCGGCTTGATCGGCGTGCTGCTCGGCGCCGGTGCCGCCGTCGGCCTGGCCCGTTTTGCCGGGTGGAACACCCTGGTATCTCCCGGTGCCGCGGTGGTAGCCTTCGGATTCAGTGGCGTTATTGGGGTCTTCTTTGGACTGTGGCCTGCGCGACGCGCGGCCATGCTGGACCCGATCGAAGCCCTGCGGTACGAATAAGCCGTACCCACTACCCACCGGACTCTGCGGAGCATACTCGCCATCCCACCCCTAGTAGCGACGGATCGCCCATGACCATGACGCGTGTCACCGGAACGGGTTTCTACGTCCCGGACCGAGTGGTGACCAACGACGACATGACGGAGTTCATGGACACGTCCGACGAGTGGATCCGGTCGCGCACGGGTATCGAGGAGCGCCACTGGGTCACCGAAGGTGAAACCGGCCTCGAGTTGTCGCTGAAGGCGTCGATGAACGCGCTGCAGGCGGCCGGCCGGTCGTCAACGGATCTCGACGCCATCGTGTTCGCCACCAGCACACCCGACCAGTTCTGTCCCGGTAACGGCACCCTGCTGCAACACCAACTCGGCGCCGGCAACATTCCGGCCATCGACATCCGCACCCAGTGCAGCGGATTCATCTACTCACTCTCGGTGGCCGACGCCTGGATCCGAGCGGGCAACTATCGTCGCATCCTCGTCGTCGGCCAGGAAATCCAATCGACCGGCATGGACCTGTCGACAGCAGGGCGCGACGTGTCGGTCATCTTTGCCGACGGCGCCGGGGCGGTCGTCCTCGAGGCCGACGACAGCGACCGACGGGGGCTTTTGGCGTTCGACCTCCACTCGGACGGCAGCCAGGCACAACACCTGTGGGTCGAGAGCCCGGGGTCCAAGAACCACCCGCGCATCAGCCAGGCTGACGTGGCTGCCGGGAAGCACCTGTTGCGCATGAATGGCAAAGAGGTGTTCCGTCACGCGGTAGAACTGATGCCGTCCTCGACCCTGGCCGCTCTCGACAAGGCGGGCCTCGAGCTGGAGGACGTCGCCCTGGTCATCCCCCACCAGGCCAACCTGCGCATCTCCGAAATGGTCAAGCGCAAACTCGGCCTCCGGGACGACCAGATCTACAACAACATCCAGCGATACGGCAATACCACCGCCGCCACCATTCCCATAGCGCTCGATGAGTGCGTCCGCCAAGGCCGCATCTCCGCCGGCGACATCGTCGTGCTGACTGCCTTTGGTTCGGGATTTCTTTGGGGGTCGGTGGTCGTTCGCTGGTAGGGCTGATCCGCCGGGGTCGCGGCGATTGAATCTTTCGGGACTCACGTTGCGTACTGCAACACGAATCGTTTCCCGGAGTATCGTATGTCGTTTGCCATCAATATGATGATCATAGCCGCCGTTGCCATGGTCGGGTTCGTCATCGCCAAAACGTTCGTTAGGCGCCGCTTGCGGTTCGTGGACGCCATTTACTCGCCCCTGGCGCCCCTGACCGTCGGGGTCCTGATGGCCGTCCTCGCTTGGCCACTAGCTATTCTCCCCGTCATCACGGGAACCACGGCGGTCATCTTCGGGATCGGCGCTGGTATGGGCACCGCAAGCGGAGTGCGGGCCCTCAAGAGCGGGACTGCGTGACGGCTACCGGGCGGGGCGGACGGTACAGTATCTTTGGGCCATGCCAACCGTAACATGTGTCCGCTGCAGCCGGACCAACAGCCAGATGCCGTTCCGTCCGTTCCCCAACGACCTGGGTCTCAAGGTGTTCCAGGAGATCTGTGGTGACTGTTGGGGCGAATGGCTCAAGCACCAGCAGGCGCTCATCAACCACTACGCATTGAACGTGCAGGACCCCAAGGCGAAGGAATTCCTCTTTACCAGCATGGAGAAGTACCTGTTCGAGGACGACGCCGGGCTGCCAACGGCCTAGCCCCGCGGGCGGAATTACTGCTCGCCGACCTTCCTGGCGATGGCCCGTCGGAGGTTTTCAGCCTTCGCCAGCGCGCGTTGCCCCACACGCTTCCCCTCTGCTTCCGCCAGCCGCTCCCATGAATGGCGGACGACGGCAGGCAGCTCCTCCATGGCCGCCACTCGGTCCGCGAACAGCCACACGTCGTGGTGCCACCCCAGCAACTCACCCAACCGATCCACCCTTCGCCGGAGCCACTTGCCGGCGGCAGGGTCGCGCTTGGCCATGAAGTCCATCTGGTATCCCAGGTCTTTGACCCGCTTACGCAACGTATGGAACCGCTCTGGGGTCTGCGAGCTCTCCACCTCATCGAGCGCGCTACCGTAGCGCCCGATCCCCGGCGTGAGCGCATCGCGTACCAGGTGCGCCTG
>CAJVYZ010000348.1 GCA_913009915.1 uncultured Gemmatimonadota bacterium
GCGAGAGAGAAGAGGAGTGGAGAAGGGTGGGAGAGAGAGAAAAAAAAAAAAAAAAAGGATATATTTTTTTTTTAATGGTACGGCGACCACCGAGATCTACACTCTTTCCCTACACGACGCTCTTCCGATCTCACAGGCTCGTCGCCGATTCGCTGATCTCGGTGGTGAACCAGACATTTGGCACCACCATCCGCCCGCTGCCCTGAGCCGGCATCGGTCAACCCTTACCCAGCCGCCCCTCCGGGGGCGGCTTTTTCTTGGGAACCGCATTGCATCAGGGACCGCTCCCGTGCAACCTCCCTGTACCGTATCGAGCCATCACCAGGAGCCCGCCCATGACGTGGACCCGCGACCGAGCGCTCGCGCTCATGCAGCAATACACCACATCGGAATCGCTGCGGAAGCACATGTACGCCGTGGAAATCGCCATGCGCGCCATGGCCGAGGCCGCCGGGGAAGACGCCGATGCCTGGGGTATAGTGGGACTGCTTCACGATTTCGACTACCAGCGCTGGCCCAACGATCAACACCTCCCGGACCAGGAGCACCCATCAGAGGGAGTCCGGCTCCTGTCGGCCCAGGGATTCCCCGAAGCCTGGCAAGAGGCCATCATGGGTCACGCCGCCTACACCGGGACGCCCCGCACCAGCGCCATGGCCAAGGCCCTGTTCGCCGTCGACGAGTTGTGCGGTTTCCTGGTGGCGTGCGCCCTGGTCCGCCCCAGCAAGAGTATGGCAGACCTCCAGCTCAAGAGCGTCAAGAAGAAACTCAAGGACAAAGGATTCGCCCGCGGCGTCAATCGCGCCGACATCCGGCTGGGCGCCGAGGAACTCGGCGTGCCCCTGGAAGACCACATCACCTTCGTGCTGGTCGCGCTCAGACCCCACGAACGGGTACTGGGGCTGGGGGAGCCCGCTTGACCAACCAGGCCGTGCCGGCCGGGGACCAATCACTAGCCCAACGGGCCATCACCCGGGCGGGACAGGCACGCCCGGTCCCCGGCAACGCGGTCCGCCTGCTGACGGACGGCCCCGAAGTTTTTCCGGCCATGCTGGGCCTCATCGAGGAAGCCACGGCGTGGATCCACTTCGAGAACTACATCATCCGCAGCGACGACACCGGCTGGCGCTTTGCCCGCGCGCTGGCGGGGCGAGCTCAAAGCGGTGTCCGCGTGTGCCTCCTGTACGACTGGCTCGGCTGCGTCACCACCTCACGGAAGCTGTGGACATACCTGCGGAAGCATGGAGTTACCGTTCGCGCCTTCAATCGTCCCAAGCCGGTCGACGTATTCGCCAATCTGACGCGGGACCACCGCAAGCTCGTCGTGGCCGACGGCCGCGGGGCCGTCCTCGGTGGAGTCTGCATCGGCGACGAATGGTCCGGGCGGGCGGAGCGCGGCATTCTTCCCTGGCGCGATACCGCCATCGAAATCCGCGGCCCGGCGGCGGCGGCGCTCGACCAGTCGTTCGCCGACATGTGGCGGCTCACGGGAGCGCCGCTACCGGCGGACCAATTCGCGTCGGACGTGGCGCCGGCGGGCGAGGTCGCGGTCCAGGCTGTGACCGGACAGCCGGGACGGGGACGGATCTACCGCATTCTCGACCTGCTGGCCGCCGGATCAACCGACAGGATGTGGATCACGGACGCGTATCTGGTGGCTCCCAGACGCCTGCTCTACGCCCTCAGAAACGCCGCCCGGGCCGGCGTCGACGTGCGGCTGCTGCTGCCCAGCGCCAGCGACGTGCCCGTGGTGCGCAACCTCACGCGCATCGGCTACCGCGACCTCCTCACCGCCGGCGTGCGGATCTACGAGTGGCAGGGGGCCATGCTGCACGCCAAGAGCCAGGTGGCGGACGGCCGGTGGTGCCGTATCGGCTCGAGCAACCTCAACGCCGCCAGCCTCCTCGGCAACTACGAGCTGGACGTGATGATCGACGACCCAGCGGTGGCCGATGCCCTCGAGGCGCAATTCCGCAAGGATATTTCCCGAGCATCAGAGATCGTCATCCAGGAGGGTCGGGTCGGGCGTCCGTTGGGGCGGGGGCGGGGGCGGGGGCGGAGCCGTCTGGCCATCCAACAGCCACCGGTAGCCCCCGACAGACACCGAATCAGCGGCAGGGAACGTCGCAAGCGGATGGTGCTGGCCCTCAGGACCGTGGCCACAGGAGCCCGGCGCTCGACCTTCCTCCCCATAGGCATCGGTCTGACCGTGCTGGCCGCCCTGTTCCTCGCCCTCCCCCGGCTGATGGGCTATCTGTTTGGCGGAATGTTGATCTGGCTGGGGATAGCGGCCTGGCTGGAGGCGTTCCGGCGCCGATCGACGGATTCCCGGCTCTAGGCGGCGCAACCTCAACTAAATCAGGGTCTTGTGCGTACTGACACCGGGGGCAACTTGCCAACCTCGGGTCCAGGACCCGGCCGGCGCCGGCTCAGCCCTTGGCTTGGCCCTCGGCAGCAGGTGAAATTGGCAGTGGGCCAATAGGCCCTTGGACCCGGTGGATGCCGCAGCGGGTCATCACGACTTACCCAGACAGGTGGAGTGCATGAGTCCTAGGTCAATAGCCGACACGGCAGAACGGATGGCCCTTCTGCCCACCGACGTCCCACGCGACGCGGTGATCGTTACCCGAAACCTCCACCGGGACTACGACATGGGAGGGGAGGTCGTCCGCGCGCTCGACGGGGTGGACCTGACCATCTGTCAGAACGAGTTCGTGGCGGTCATGGGGCCGTCCGGCTCCGGCAAATCCACTCTCATGAACATGATCGGCTGCCTGGACACCCCGACCGAAGGTGAGTACTGGCTCAACGGGCACCGGGTATCGGAGCTCAAGGACGACGAACTGGCCCGCATCCGCAACAAGGAAATCGGGTTCGTGTTCCAGACGTTCAATTTGTTGCCACGTGCCACCGCGCTGCACAACGTCGAACTCCCTCTCATCTACGCGGGGATGAAGTCCAAGGAGCGTCGCCGGTTGGCAGAGGAGGCCCTGGAACGGGTTCAGTTGACCGACCGCATGGATCACCGGCCCAACGAATTGTCGGGCGGTCAGCGCCAGCGGGTGGCCGTCGCCCGGGCGTTGGTCAACACCCCGAGCATTCTGTTGGCCGACGAGCCTACCGGAAACCTCGACACCGCGACGGGCGACGAGATCATGCATCTATTCAAGTCGTTGCACCAAGGCGGGCAGACGATCATCCTGGTGACCCACGAAGACTTCATTGCCCGCATCGCCCAGCGGCAGGTTCACATGCGTGACGGCAAGATCGAGCGGGACTTTGCTGCAGCGGAGGTGTCGTGAAGCAGATCCAGTGGCTGGTGTTCCTTCCGGCGCTTCTGGCCTGTCAGGAAGAAGTGGTCGTGTCGGTCTACCAGGCGTTGCCGGTTGCCGCCCGTGACATATCCGTGTCGGCGCAGGCCGCCGGCGTCATCGAGCCGGACACCACCGTCGAGGTAAAGTCCAAGGCGTCCGGCGAGATTCTCGAAATCATGGTGCAGACCGGCGATCGCGTCGAACGGGGCGCGCTGATGGTCCGCGTCGATCAGCGCATCCCGCGCAACTCGCTCCTGCAATCGGAAGCGAGTCTCGAGGTGGCACGGGCCAGGTTGGCCAATGCCCAGGCCCAGAAGCGGCGCTCCGACGAGTTGTACCAGACCCAGTCGATTACCCAGGCCGAATACGAAGACACGCTTCTCGACTACGCCAACGCCAAAGCCGGGTTGGTGCAGGCGGAGGTGGCCGTCGAGAACGATCACATCGCCATGGACGACACCGACGTCCGGGCACCGATCAGCGGAACGATCATCGCCAAGAACGTAGAGCGGGGACAGGTCATCTCGTCGCCGACCCGCGACGTCGCCGGCGGAACGGTCCTGCTCACGATGGCCGACCTGAGCCTGGTGCAGGTCCGGACGCTGGTGGACGAGACCGACATCGGCAAGATCCGCCCCGGCCTCAAAGCCACCGTGTCTGTCGCCTCGTATCCCAACCAGCCAGATCGGAAGAGCACACGTCTGAACTCCAGTCACACTGATATATCTCGTATGCCGTCTTCTGCTTGAAAAAAAAAAACAAAACTATTC
>CAJVYZ010000349.1 GCA_913009915.1 uncultured Gemmatimonadota bacterium
AAGGAGGAGGGGTGGGAAGTAGTGGGAGAGTGATAGTGAAAGGATAAAGGAGGGGGGGGAGGGGGGCGGGGGGGGGGGGAGGGGGGGGGTGGGGGGGGGGGTGGGTGGGGGTTGGTTTTTTTTTTTTCAAGCAGAAGACGGCATACGAGGTATATCAGTGTGACTGGAGTTCAGACGTGTGCTCTTCCGATCTGGCCCGTTTGGTGGTCCAGCGCAGCGCGTCCGCCAGGTCTGCCGGATCCCCGGGACCGAGGGCCAGGATGTGGCTGAAGGCTAGCCGGGCGTCCTCGCCGACGCGGCCGAGGAGCAGCTGGTCGCCGGTGAGCTGGATGGCCGCCACCGCCAGCGAGTGGTTACCCAGGACGTGATCGATCGCCTCGGCGTGGTGGTCTTCCAGGCCCATGAGGAGGAGGTAGCGGTCCGACGTGGGATCGGTGCCCAACAGGAGCTTGGCCACCACTTCGTCGGCGCAGCTGAAGTCGATCAGGCCCACAGAGGAAAAGTCGAGCGCCGCGGTGGAGCAGCCGATGGCGTCCATGCGTTGGGTGATACCCCGGCGTACGGCCACGCCGGTGGGGCGCGTCACCAGGTTGAGGTAGGGCGTGGCGACTGTTTCACGCAACACTCGGTCTACCGGGATGGTGTGGATCATTCGGGTTGAGCGTCTTGTTGGGGGATGACGATCTGCACCTGTGATCCTGGAAAATAGGGTAAGTGATCGGCCAACGGTACGTCGTCGTCCCACGAAGGCACAATCGACAACCGGGCGGTTCCGCTCCGGATGCTGATCTTCCCTTGCCACCGGCTCAGGTAGCGTTTGATGCCTGCCAGCCCCTGCCCCCTGCCCGGGTCGCGGAATCGGCTCACGCCCTGGATCAGCGCCGCTTCGAGAGCCGACGCGTCTCCCCACCGGTCACCGAATTGGTTGGCCTGGCTGGTTTCGAGCGACCGCCGGAAGCCAACGCCGGCGTCGCTCACCGCTATCACCACCACCCGCCGGCCGAGGCGCTTGCGCCACGTGTAGGCATGGACGGCCACCCAGCCTCCGGTGCCGGCGTGCTCCACAATATTCTGACACGCTTCCGATAACGCCATAGTGAATCCGAGCGTGGCCTTGGCGCCGATGCCAAGTTTGCCGCTGAGAATGTGACCGGCTCGCTCCTGTATGAGGCCGACGACCTCGTGGACGTCGTGCGACGCGCAGACCGGCGTGATGCTCAGCAATACGTCCGACTCGGCGGCCGGTGCTGCCCGCGGCACCGTGCCGTGGATTTCGAAGAGGCCGGCGGCGTGGTGGAAGAAACCGGTGCGGGCCCAGTAGCGGCGCACTTCAACGCTGTCAGGCACGGTGAGCAACGGCTTTTCGCAGTCCAACTCCGCCAGCGCCTGGCCGGCGGTCAGCATGGTGATCAGGCCGTAGGGCGAGGCCCACTTGGCGCCGCGGGCGTCGAGCAACACCTTGCCCTCGGGCGGCCAGTCCCCGAACGCGGCGGCGAAGTGGTCGAACGCACGATCGTCGAAGTAGGTAGGGACCTCAACGACACGAGTCACGGGGTGCCTTTCGTATGGCCGAGGACCAGGTCGCCTCGGAGGAAGCGCCCGAGATCCGAGGCGCCCCGGTGCATGGCATTGCGGGACGCCAAGCGTCCCGCACTCTCGATGGCCCGTTCAACCTGCCGGCCCATTATCAGCTCGGCTGCCAGCGTGCCACCGAAGACGTCGCCACACCCCGTGGGGTCGATGGTGTCGACCACCGGTGTCTCGATCAGCGCGGTGCGGACCGTGTCGCCCCGGGCACGGGCCCCGGTTCGGTGGGTGAGGCGGTCGAGGCCCGGCGCGGCCACATAGACTACCCCGCGCGGGCCGAGCGTGACCACCAGCAGCGACACGCCGGCGCCCAGCGCCACGGCGGACAACTCCAGGGGGTCGGCGGACAACTGGCGCATCTCGTCTTCGTTGAGCTGCACCACGTCGAAGCAGGCGAACCACGCCGGCGCCTCGGCCAACGGTTGCAGTCGCCGGATGCCGTCGTGCTGCATTCCCAGAAACAAGCTGTGCAGGTCGGCGTATTTGAGCCCGGGGAAGCCGTGGCGCAGGGCCTGCGCCGTGCCCAGGGCCATCTCGAAGCCGGAGATGAAATTCAGGTAGAGCGCGTCGAGATCGCGCACCATGGGCCCCAACTCGGACCAGGTCCACGGTGGAACGCCCCCCGCCATACGCTCACACCGTCGCTCCGCCGATTGATAGTGCAGCACCACGCGATTGTTCGGGACCGGTACCTCGATGGGGCGGGCGCCCGGGGCCATGCGATCGAGGCTGTCGAACAACTCGCCGGCCTGCCGGGCCAGGTCGTGTCCCACCTTGATCAGCGGAACGATCTCCCAGTCCTCGGGGAGGGCGGCGTCGAGGCCGCCCAACGCGTAGGCGATCCCGCCCCACTCCTCGACCGGGGGCGCCACCGGATCCCGGCTGTGGATCACGTCCCAGACCAGACTGCCCACGACGCCGATCTTAGGCATCATCCATCCCGCTGATGAGTCCGTCGTCCAGCTGGTCGAGGAACGCCCTCACCGCGCCGTAGACGCCGGCCGTCCCGATCAGCTCGCCCGGGACGATCCGGCACGCTTCCGCCGCCGGCCGGAAGGCCCGGCGGCGCACTTCCTGCCTGAGAGGATCGAACAGGCTGGCCCCGGCCATGGTGACGCCACCGCACACCACCACCACTTCCGGATTGAAGATGTTTACCAGATTGGCGATCCCGATGCCCAGGAGGCGTGAGGTTTCGCGCACCACCTCGAGGGCGAGCTGGTCGCCGTCCCGGGCGGCTTGGTACACGATCTGGGCGCTGAGCGCTTCCAGCTTGCCGCTCACATAGTCCGGCAGCGAGCTGTCGACCTCGGCCCTGAGGGCCTCGACCGCGCGGCGCGCGATGGCAGGGCCCGCGGCGTAGGCTTCCAGGCAGCCGTAGTTGCCGCACTTGCACAGGCGGCCGTTGGCGTCGATCGTGGTGTGGCCCAGTTCGCCGGCCACCTCGGAAAACCCGTGATACAATTTCCCGTCGATGATGATGCCGCCGCCGATCCCGGTGCCGACGGTGATGCCCACGGCATGTTGCGTGTCGCGCGCCGCACCCCGCCACCACTCGCCCAGGACGGCGCAGTTGGCGTCGTTGTCTAGCGCCGTGGGGAGCGCCAGCGCTTCCCGGATGGCGTCACGCAGGGGGAAGTCGGTCCAGCCGAGGTTGGGCGTTATCAGCACCCGGCCGGTGACCCGGTCCAGTGGACCCGGCGACCCGATGCCGACGCCGATGACCTTGGTCTCCGGGTCGGCCGCCCGGGTGTCCTCGATGGCCTGCCGGCTGAGGCCCACCAAGCGGGCCACGACGGCGTCGGGGCCCTCCTCGGCCCTGGTGGGTTCCTTGCGGAGACCGTAGAGCACGCTCCCGTCCTCGGAGACGGTCCCCAGCACCAAGTTGGTGCCGCCGATGTCGATGCCGACGATGTAGTTCACGGCGTCTCCGCCTGCGCGTCTCGACCGGTCGCGGTTGCTCGCCATACTCGTCGCACCGTCTGTTCCACGGTGTCTACGGTAAGGTCCAGCATGCAGCGATGATGTCCCAGCGGGCAGGTCATGGGTCCATGGGGTGAGCAGGGGCGGCACGCGAGCCCACCCCCCGGTTCCTCAACAATAACGTCGTCGGGCCCCAGCGGCAATTCGCGCAGCGATTGCGGCTCGCAGTCCATCGACGCGTAGTAGACGGCGATCCATCCGTCGGTTCCGATGAGCTGCGCGTAGTTGCCGAGCTTGGCCAGCCGGGGGTGCTCGTCCTTGGCGAGGCCCGACGCCCAGTACGACATCGTGACGCCGCCCGAGAATTGGATGCGGACGTCCCAGTCGAGAACCGCGCTGAGATGATCGTACTCGGCCACACCGGTGTCGGTGGCCCAGCCGTCGAACGGATCGCCACCACCGACGTTACCAAGCAGGGCCTGGAAGTCGAGTGCCTTGGCGTATGCCTCGCCGGAGATCGTGGCCAGGTAGGCCCCGAGACCCAATGCCTCATCTTCCTCAAGCTCGTTCGAG
>CAJVYZ010000350.1 GCA_913009915.1 uncultured Gemmatimonadota bacterium
CCCCGCCACCCGAGCCGATCGACTGATAATTGATTTGGACACCGGTGGCGCGGTGATACTCGTCGAACCATCGGGTATAGATCGGGTTGGGGAAGCTGGCGCCGGCACCCGTGAGCCTCGTGGTGCCCCCGCCCCCGCCCCCGCCCCCGCCTCCTCCGCAAGCGGCAAGGACGGCAACGGCGCCGAGCGTTAGGGAGCCGGCCAGCGAGCGAGGTGAAACAGCGGTCATCGTTGTCTGCCTTTCATGCATACAGGGCTCGTTCGAGCGTTTCGGCACCAATCATGGCCTCGATCGGCTCCAGGTACCAACTCCATGAAAGCACCCAGGCGTTACGACCGGATCACGGAAATGTCACAGATGTGTAACGGAGAGTTATGCCGGGAACCAGCAGGTTACCTCGGTTCCGACACCCCATTCGCTGCGCGCCTCGACATGACCCCCGTGGCCCTCGACCAGATGCTTCACGATGGCCAGCCCGAGTCCCGTTCCCCCCTGGGCCCGTGACCGGGCTTCATCAGCACGATAGAAGCGCTCGAAGATCCTGGGGAGATGCTCGGACAGGATGCCGGTGCCGTCGTCACGGATGCTGACCCGGACCAGGCCATCCGCCGGTCGGATGTCACAGCGGATGGTGCCGGTGGCTTCGGTGTGGCGAATGGCGTTGTCGAACAGGTTCACCAGAATCTGACGAAAGGCCTCGGGATCCACCCCCAGCCGCTGGTCGGCGGGACAGTCGATCACCAGGGTCCGCCCGGCTCCGGCCTTGGATGACAGGCCGTCCCACTCTTCCTGTACCACGTCGGCCGCGGAGAACTCCTCCGGCTGGGGTTGCCACCGGCCCGACTCGATGCGGGACAGGTCGAGGAGGTCGTCGACCAGGTGCTGCATTCGCCGGGTGTTCGAACGGATGGTCTCGAGGAACCGGCGGGCCACTTCCGGTTCCGGGGGGTCGGTGAGCAGCGTATCCGTGTACCCCGCCACCGACGTCAGCGGGGTCTTCAACTCGTGCGACACGTTGGCCACGAAATCCGTGCGCACGGTCTCCAGCTTCCGGAGGTCGGTCAGGTCGTGCAGCACCACCACTGCTCCACCGGATGGCAGGGGACGCGCACCGATGAAGAAGGTGACGCCATCGACCTGGATCTCGCGGCTGACCGCCTCGCCGTCCATGACAGCGTCGACCAGTGCCCTGGCATCCTTGGACTTGAACAGCGTGGGGAGGTCGGGGATGGGATCGGTTGGACCGTAGCCCAGTTGCTTCCGCGCTGCGGGGTTGGCGGTGAGGATGCGGCCGCGCTCGTCAGTCGCCAGGACACCCTCCACCATGGCGCTCACCACCGCATTCGACCCGGCCTGCTCCCGCCGCAACTCGTCGAATCGTTCCTCCAGCTGCCGGTGCATGGCCCTGAGCGAAACCACCAGCGCGTCGATATCGGAAACGCCCGATCGGGGGAACCGGGGAAGATTCCCCGCGGCGATCGCCCGGGCCGCCGCGGACAGACTGTGCAGCGGCCGGGCGATCGAACGCACGGTCACGACCGCCACCGTCGATCCGACGATGAGCGCCAGAAATGCCGCCCAGATGATGGCCCTCCGCGACCGGCGCAGAACGGCATCCACCTGGGCCAGACTGCTGGCCACCCGGACAACCCCGGGGCCGCCGGGGATGGCGACGTAAAACAGCTCCGCACCGACGGTCTCGCTGCGCCGCCTGGCCGTGCCCACCTCCCCGGCCAGGGCCGCCTGTACTTCGGGCCGGTCCGAGTGATTGGCGATGTCGGTTATCGTGGGGTTGGGGATATCACTGTCGGCCACGACCTCGCCGGCACGATCGATGAGGGTGATGCGCAGATCGTTACGTTGTCCCAGGTCTCGGACCTGACGCTGCCAGCTGGAGGCGTCGTCGGTGATGCCCGCCCTTACCAGACGGGCCATGCGCTCGAGGTCGGCGGTGGTCTGGCGTTCCAGATCGTGCCGCAGGGTCCGGTCCGCCGCCCACACCAGCACCAGCATGGCCAACAACAGCGCCATGATGGTGCCAAGGACGGCTCGCCAGGCAAAACTCACTGGGTGGCGTCCCTGTCCGGGCTGCGGAAGCGGTATCCCAGGCCCCGCACCGTTTCGATCCAGCCGGCCTCATCACCCAGCTTGGTTCGCAGGCGCTGCACGTGCATGTCCACGGTGCGGGTCTGGATGTCGGGCTGGGCTTGCCAGACGATTTCCAGAAGTTGGGCCCGGCTCTGGGCCCGTCCGCACCGTTCGACGAGGATTTCCAGCAACCGGTATTCCGTCGACGTGAGGTTCATCTCCGCGCCGTCGAGATAGGCGCGGTGGGCGGTTCGGTCGATGGCAACCGGGCCCGCAACCAGGGTGGAGCCTCCACTGACGGCCGGCGCAGCCAGGCGGCGGATGAGGCCCCCTACCCGGAGGGTCAGCTCCTGAGGGGAGAACGGCTTGGTGAGATAGTCGTCCGCACCGAGCTCCAGTCCCCGGATACGGTCGACCTCCTCGCGGCGGGCAGTCAGCAGAATGACACCGATGTCACGGGTGTTGCTGTTCTGCCGTAGCTCGGTCAGTACGTCGTACCCCGAGTGGCCCGGTAGCATCAGGTCAAGCACGATGACGTCCGGCCGTGTTTCGCGGACTGACTGCAGGGCCTCGGTTCCGCTGGCGGCGGTGGACACCTGATAGCCCGCTCTGGCCAGGTGATAGGCGACCAGCGCAGTAATGTCCGGTTCGTCGTCGACGACGAGGATGCGGTGGTTCATGACACTACCGGGTGGAGGTCTTGGCCGTTCCGTCCTCACGCCGATGCCGGCGGGCGTGCGACCGGGCTCGATCTCGCGCGCGATGACGCTCTGCCTTGAAACGCTCTTCATGGTGGATTCCGTCCAACACGGCCTTCACCAATCGTTCCCGCGGCCCGCTCAGTCGGGCCAGACGGTAGAGCACGAACTGGGCAATCTGGGTGTCGTCAACCAGGTGGAGACTGCGAAGCACCTTGAGATGCCGCGACACCGTCGACTGCGGTTGCCCGAGGATGACCTGGAGATCGGAAACGAACAGGGGACTCGCGGCGAGGCAATTCAGAATGCGAAGCCTGGTCGGCTCGGCTAGGGTGACCAGCAGTTCTGAGGGTGAGGGAAGGGCGACCGGCATATGCGGGTAAACGAATACATGGGCGGCCCCGCCGGCGCAACCCTCGCTGTCTTGTCATTGGTGATTTCATGGACATTCCCTTCCGGCAAGGGGATATTGTGCCATGCTATCCGCCGTGCTTCTGTGTGCCGCCGTGGCGTCGGCCGCGCAAGACAGTGCGCACGTCGTCATCGTCGCCACCACCGACGTCCACGGCCACGCGACCGCGTGGAACTACCTCACGAATAGGCCCCACCCCGGCGGTCTCGCCCGGGCTGCCCGGGCGGTGGATTCCCTGCGGCGGCGGTACCGCGATCAGGTGGTGCTGGTCGACGTGGGAGATATGATTCAGGGCGACCAGTTCGCCGAGTACTTCGCTCGCGTCGCACCGCGCGATCCCAACCCCATCATCGACGCCATGAACCTGATGGCGTACGATGCCGCCACCCTCGGCAATCACGATTTCGATTTCGGCTTGGACGTGCTGGGGCGGGCGGTCGAGGGGGCGGCGTTCCCCTACGTCAGCGCCAACGTCGTGTTCGACCCGGGGCCGAAGTTGCCACCGACCGCGGTGGTCCGGCGAGGCGGCGTCAGAATTGGCATCACCGGGTTCACTACTCCCGGAGTAATGGTATGGAACCGGCGCCAGGTGCAGGGAAAGGTTCGAATTACCCCGATCCTCGATGCCGCGGACGACGCGCTGGCCGCCGCGCGACAGGACAGCGACCTCTCGGTGGTGCTGGTGCACTCGGGCATGAGAGGCGCCTCTGCCTACGACACCCTGGGTGTGGGAGCAGAAAACGTTGCCGCCCGCCTGGCGTCGCTGCCACACAAGCCGGACCTCGTCATAGATCGGAAGAGCACACGTCTGAACTCCAGTCACACTGATATATCTCGTATGCCGTCTTCTGCTTGAAAAAAA
>CAJVYZ010000351.1 GCA_913009915.1 uncultured Gemmatimonadota bacterium
TTTCTCTGTATTTGTTGTTTTTTTTTTTTTTCAAGCAGAAGACGGCATACGAGATATATCAGTGTGACTGGAGTTCAGACGTGTGCTCTTCCGATCTTGATCACCATGGTAACGGGCGAGTCACGGTCATTGGACGCGCAATTGCTGAACGCCGGTGATGAACTATTCCGAGCTCTTGCGGCCGGTCGGTGGTCCTCGACCAACCCGGCCGTGGCAACGGTCGATTCGACTGGGCTGATCCGCGGCGGTGGTTGGGGAACCGCCACCATCACCGTCACCGGACCGGGCGGCGACAGTGCCACAGCCGCGGTGACAGTCGTCGGCGATTTGCTCCTGTCGGCCAGAGGCCGCTTGGGAGCAGGCGCCGGGCTCTACCAGATGAGTTTGGACGGAGCCTCGATCGAGCCCGTGTTGCTCGACTCGGCGACCAATCTCTACCCGGTGCGCTCGCCGAGTTACCATGCAATCGCCTTCGCCTCGGATGTCAGGGGACTGTACGATGTCTACCGCATGGCGCCCGACGGAAGCGCACTCCAGCGGTTGACCGACGCTGAGGGGCACCACACGCAGCCGGTGTGGTCACCCGATGGCGCCAAGATCGTGTTCACCAGCACCCGCACGGGCAGGCCGCAGATTTTCGAAATGTCGGCAGACGGCACCGCGGTGGAGCAACTGACTCATGGCGATGCATCCAGCCACTCCCCGGCGCTCTCGCTCGACGGCGGTACCGTGGCCTTCGTGAGCGGGCGCGGCAACGACGAGCGGGTGTACCTGATGAGCCGTGACGGACAGAACGTCCGCCCGGCGCGGTTGGCGGAGCCGGACCAGCTGGTACGGTCACCACGCTTCTTTCCCAACGGTGACCTGGCGGCAGTGGTGCAGATCGGCACCCGAGCCACGGCGGTGGTACGCTGGGATCGGCAGCGTGACATGCGGCTTCCCTTGGTGACGTCGAACGGCGCCATTAGGGAATTTGCCGTGTCGAGGGATGGACGTTTCCTGGTAGTGGTGATAGAGTCCACCGCAGGCGGCGGCAAGACTCCGACCGAGGTGTTGCTGGTCGATCTCGCCACCAGCGAGTCGACGGCACTCGCCGTGCCGCTGGCGCCCGAAACACGAGTGGCCAATCCGTCGTTCTAAGCCCCAACCCCGTCTTGCTACATGAAGGCTTTGGTCCTCAACGCATATGGCGGGATCGAACATCTCGCCGTAGACGATATTCCCCAACCCCGTCTCATGGAGCCGGACCACGTGCTCCTGCGGATGCACCGGGCGGCCTTGAACCACCTGGACCTGTGGGTGCTCCGGGGGCTTCCCGGGGTCGAACACAGCTTCCCCCACGTGATGGTCGGCGATGGCGCCGGAGTCGTCGCCGAGGTCGGAGCCGCCGTCGACCACCTTGGCGTCGGCGACCGGGTCATGATCAACCCGGGCGTCTCATGTTACCGGTGCGACATGTGCCGGGCCGGGGAACACTCGCTGTGCGTACGATACCAACTACTGGGTGAACACCTCTCAGGCACGGCCGCGGAGTTCGTCGTGGTGCCGGCCAGGAATTGCGCCCCCGTCCCCGAGGGCATGCCCTGGGATCAGGCGGCTGCCTTCTCCCTGGTCACCCTTACCGCATGGCGGCTGCTGACTACGCGCGGCCGGCTGGGCCCCGGCGAGACGATTCTGATCTGGGGGATCGGTGGCGGGGTGGCCCAAGCCGCGTTGCAGATCGCCCGACTCCACGGGGCACGGACCATCATCACCAGCTCGTCGGACGACAAATTGGCTAGGGCGGCGGAGCTGGGGGCCGATCACCTGCTGAACCACAACGACGTGGACGTGGTGAAGGAAGTTCGTCGGCTCACCGGCAAGCGTGGCGTCGATCTGGTACTGGACAGCGTCGGCGAGGCCACCTGGGAGCGGTCGCTCCGGTGCCTGGCGCCGCGCGGGCGGTTGGTGACCTGCGGGGGAACGACGGGGTCCATGGTGTCGACCGACGTACGGCGGCTGTTCTGGTTCCAGTACGACATCATGGGGTCGACCATGGGGAGCAATCGCGAGTATCAGGAGATCGTGCGTCTCGCGGCTCAGGGAAAACTGTGGCCGGTGGTCGATCGAACCTTCCCGCTGGAGGAAGGCGCGCGGGCCTTCGAGCGGCTACAGGCCGCCGATCACTTCGGCAAGGTCGTCATCGACATTTCGGGAGCCGCCTGATCGACTTGCGCCGGTGGGTGGGAGAACTGCCACAACCGGACGCCGCCCACCACGGACTGGACCACCAGAATCCGGTCGGGACCAACCGCCAGAATCCTGGCGGGGAGCGGCACCCGGATCAGGGCCCGCAGCTCGCCATCGCGTCCCACTTGGTGGTACAGCTGAACCGTGTCGCTCAGTTGGCCACTCTTCTGCAGCCACACGTTGCCGTCGGCCCCCGTGAGTCCCGCGAGGAACGGTGGTTTGATGGTGGCAAACGGCAGCTGCTCGGCCGTCTTGCGGAGTCCCTCGGGGAACCGGCGCAGGAACACCGTGCGGTCCGCCCGGGTCACCGGCCACACCGGGTCGGGTAGCATGGGGCCACGATGCTCCGCGGAATCGGCCGGAAACAGCCACACCCGGTTGTGGTTGACCCGGGCAACCCACACGGTTCCATCCGGGAAAGCTCCCCAAGCATCCTCGCCGGAAAACACTCGGCGTTCGAACCGGCGGCCGGCGTCGCCAAACACCTCTTCGATGTCAAGAGGCGACAGCATCGCCACCGTGTCCACTCGGTCGAGTTGGTGGCTGGTGCGCAGGACGGCGGCCGAGTCCTTGTTGCCATGTCCATCAGGGCCCGGAGGCGAACGGACGGCGACGTAGAATCGTCCGGCCGCATCCCGCGCCCGGGGGAGCGCACCCCGGGTAGTGTTGCCGACGGGTATGGCGTCGAGCAAGTCGCCGTCCGCTGACCACATCGTGGTCCGCCCCATACCCCAGTCGTTGACGAACAGGGTGTCCCGGAAACTGAAAATGCCGTAAGGGCTGCGGTAGTCCTCGCCGGGCGTGCCCACCACCTCGGTGGAGCGGTCGCTGAAGTCGACCAGCCACACCGTGGCGTCGTCGGGCTCCAGAACGGCCCACGTTTCGCCGTGGAGCCAAGCGCCCTCGGTTATGGCACCCGAGGCCAGGGTGAGGGTGTCGCTCGTCGCGGGGAGGTCAAGGGTCGGAGCGTCGGTCCTGTTTTGACAGGAACCGACAGCGGCGAGGGCGGCGAGGGCAGCGAGGGCAGCGGGGGCAGTGGGGGTGGTTCGGGCGTAACAGGTCATGAGGACAATGTAACGACTGCCAAGTAGCCCATGCCGTCCGCGGCAATAGCCGCGACCCGGCCCTGTCGCCAAAGCGCCCACTGCCCTCGCTGCCCTCGGTTCCAGCTGCCCCCGCTGCTCTCGCTTTCATCCGCCCCGCCGCCGCGCGTTCGTCCGCCGCACTTGCAAAAGGGAAGGCGGATTGGTATTGTACAATTGTACGTTAATTAGGGGTTCCTGTGCGACTGATCGTAGATACCTCTGTAATTATCGCGGTCCTCGTCGACGAACCCTCTCGGCCCGGGTTGATCGAGGCAACGCGGGGCAAGGCGCTTCTGGCACCCGCCAGTGTCCACTGGGAGGTCGGCAACGCGTTCACTGCGATGCTCAAGAAGGGACGAGCGACGGTGGAGCAAGCCCTCGAGGCCCTGGAAGCCTACGGGGACATACCGATTCGCTTCGTGGATGTTCCGGTGGCTGAGGCAGTGGAACTGGCTGGAAGGTTCAACTTGTATGCCTACGACGCCTATGTCCTGGCGTGCGCTCGCGCCCTTAGGGCACCGATTCTTTCTTTGGATGCCGGCTTGGTCAGAGTCGCTCGAGAGATGTCACTCGCGGTCGAGGAGGTACCTTGAGGATCTATACATATTCTGAAGCTCGGCAGAATCTCGCGGCGTTGCTCGACGAGGCTCGGCGCTACGGAAGCGTTCGCATCCGGCGACGTGATGGGCAGATCGGAAGAGCACACGTCTGAACTCCAGTCACACTGATATA
>CAJVYZ010000352.1 GCA_913009915.1 uncultured Gemmatimonadota bacterium
GGACGCTCTTCCGATCTGGCCCGGGTGGTAGCGGCCGGCCGGGGGTATGTGGAGTTGCGGAGGCGCTACCGGGTGGCTGGGACGGAGGAAATCAGGACCGAGACCATCCTGTTGGGGTACCGGGAGGAAGGCGACCGCTGGGTGCTGGCGGAACTGCGCATCACCCGTAATTGACGGATGTAGCTTCCCTTGCGTGTGTTAGCGGCTCGCTCTATATTTGAAAGCTCGTCAAGAACCGGAAATTTGGGGGCGCGTCGTGAAGGTCCGATCGAGTGTCAAGCCGATTTGCGAACATTGCAGGGTGGTCCGTCGCCGCGGGGTGGTCCGGATCATCTGCAAGCGTAACCCCAAGCACAAGCAGCGGCAGGGCTAGTCTATGGCACGAATTGCAGGTGTCGATCTTCCGCGTGACAAGCGGGTCGAAATCGCCCTCACGTATATCTACGGGATCGGGCGCCCCACCAGTGACGTGATTTTATCGGAAACCGGCGTCGAGCCGGCCACCCGGGTACGGGATCTATCGGACGCCGAGGTGGCGCGGTTGCGGCAGTACATCGACCGCGCGGTCAAGGTCGAGGGCGCTTTGCGTACCGAAGTCGCAATGAACATCAAGCGATTGATGGACATAGGGGCCTACCGCGGGATCCGGCACCGGCGCAACCTCCCGGTCCGGGGCCAACGCACCCATACCAATGCCCGGACGAAGCGCGGCGCACGCCGGGCGATCGCCGGAAAGAAGAAAGCGACCAAGAAGTAACCGTCTATGGCTACATCACCACGTGCAGGCAAACGCAGCAAGAAGGTCGTCGAGGTGGAGGGCATGGCCCACATTTCGGCGACGTTCAACAACGTGCTCATTACCATCACAGATTTGCAGGGCAATACCCTGGCGTGGGGGTCGGCCGGCAAGGCCGGCTTCAAGGGCTCGAAGAAGTCCACCCCGTTCGCCGCCACGGTTGCCGCCGAGCAGTGCGCCCGCGAAGTAGTCCACATGGGGCTCAAACGGGTACACGTACGGGTTCAGGGTCCCGGAAGCGGGCGCGAGTCCGCCATCCAGGCGCTCGCCTCGGCGGGGCTCAAGGTCATGTCTATCAGGGACGTTACCCCCATTCCCCACAACGGCTGCCGCCCACCAAAGAAACGGCGGGTCTGAGCCATGGCACGCTATACTGGGCCCAGTTGTCGTTTGTGCCGGCGTGAAGGCACCAAGTTGTTTCTCAAGGGCAGTCGCTGCCTGACGGAAAAATGTGCCATCGAACGGCGCCCGTACGCCCCCGGACAGCACGGTGAGGGTGGCCGTCGTCCGAGAAAGGCGTCGGAGTACTCCAAGCAGTTGCGGGAAAAGCAGAAGGTCAAGCGCATTTACGGGCTATCCGAGAAGCAGTTCCGCAACCTGTACCACAAGGTCACCCACGAAGCCGGCGTGAAGGGTACCAACCTGCTGGTGGCGCTCGAATCCCGGCTCGACAACATCGTCTACCGTATGGGCTTCGCTGTCAGCCGCAAAGCCGCGCGCCAACTGGTCCGGCACGGCCACGTGGAAGTCAACGGACACCGGGTCGACATCCCATCGTACCGGGCCGTCCCCGGCGATGAAGTCAAAGTGTGCAGTAAGAGCCGGGACTCGGTCATGGTGAGGGCATCCCTGGAGTTCGCCTCCCGTGGTGCGCCCGTGACTTGGCTGTCCGTCGATACGGACAAAGCCACCGGCAAATATCTCGAGCGGCCCTCGCGGGATGAAATCCCGATCGCCGCCCAGGAACAGCTCATCGTTGAGCTCTACTCGAAGTAGCGGACGCACTATGAGTATCGATCTCACTGGCTTGGTACGACCGCACCTGGTCGAAATGACCAAGCGGGACGACAATCCCAACGCAGCCGAATTCCGACTCCAACCACTGGAACGGGGCTTCGGATACACCCTCGGGAACGCTCTCCGGCGGCTCCTCCTGTCTTCCCTCCGCGGCAGTGCGGTATGGGGATTCCGCATGGACGGCGTGGTGCACGAACACCAAACGGTTCAGGGTGTCCTCGAGGACGTGCACCAGATCATCCAGCGGCTCAAGGCACTCACCCTGGTAATGGTCGAGGACGTCGACGAGGCCGTGTTGCACATCTCGGTCGACGGCGCGGGTGCGGTCTATGCCCGTGACATCCAGGAGCATGGGTCGGTTGTAGTCGAGAACCCCGATCACCTTCTGTTCACGCTTCAGGAAGACCGCGAGGTTTCGGCGGAGTTGTTCGTCAACAAGGGGCGCGGATACGTCGAGGCCCAGTTCCACGACAGCGACAGCGGGATGCCCGTCGATCTCGTCAGGATCGACGCTATTTACAACCCCGTCCTCCGAGCCAACTTTTCGGTGGCGGAAACCCGCGTCGGCCAGCGCACGGATTACGACCGGCTCACCGTCCAGGTGGAAACCGACGGGACCATCACTCCCGAGGACGCCATCGCCTACGCGGCGGCACTGGCCCAGGAGCATTTCCAGTATTTCCGCGACTTCGGGCTGGTCCCGATCGCGCCGGATCCGGTCGAAGAAGACGCTTCCATGGCCAGCGACGACCTCCGGGAACGCCTCGAGCGGCCCATCGACGACTTGGGGCTCTCGGTGCGGGCACTCAATTCGCTCAAGAACTCCAGCATCCGGACGCTCAGAGACCTGGTCGAGTTGGCCGAGGAAGACCTCCTGAAGGTCAAAAACGTCGGCGAGAAAGCGCTGGCCGAGATCGGCGAATTGCTCGAGCGGGAAGGGCTCAGCTTCGGCATGTCGTTCGATGCCGGCGCCATCAGCCCCGAACCGCCGCTGCTGTCCGACCCGGTGGTCCCGGCCGGGCCCACCGACGGCGGCTCCAAGGAGACGGTCTAGATGCGCCACCGCGTCAAGGGGCGGCAGCTGTCGCGAACGGCCAGCCACAAGCGGGCCATGATGAACAACATGGTAACCAGCCTGTTCAAGCACGAGGCGATCGTCACCACCACGGCCAAGGCCAAGGAGTTGAGGCCCTTCGCCGAGAAGCTGATCACCCTTGCGCGCCGCGGCGATCTCCACGCCCTGAGACGGGTCGAGCGACGCATCAAGGATCGTGTCATCCTCAAGCGCCTGTTCGACGAGATCGGACCACGGTTCGCAGCCCGGCCCGGGGGCTATGTCCGCATTCTCAAGCTGGGGTTCCGGCCGGGCGACGGCGCCGACATGGCCCGGATCGAGTTGCTTGCCGAATGACGGTCAGGCGCCACCGGCACCAAGAAGAAAGGGGACCCTGAGGTCCCCTTTTTTTTCGAACTGCTGTGGATTGTGCGGTCAGCCGGCCTTGGTGATTCGGCCGCTCCTGATGCACTGGGTGCACGCCCGTACCCGCCTCGGGCTACCCTTCACCAGAACCCGCACCGTCTGCAAATTGGGGTACCACCGGCGCTTGGTTCGGTTGTTGGCGTGGCTTACGTTATTGCCGGTGATCGGCCCTTTGCCGCACACGGAACAGACCCGTGCCATAACCATAGTCCTTGCAGAGTGTTACATAACCTAGCGAATCAAGAAATCTAACGCGTCATCATCCTCAACACAACTACCAGGTCCCTCAATGCCCTCTGCCCTTATCACCGGAATTACCGGCCAGGACGGCTCCTATCTGGCGGAACTGCTGCTCGAGAAAGGCTACCAAGTCTTCGGGGTGGTGCGCCGGACCAGCCACCAAGGCTACGAGCGTATCGAGCACCTGCTCGACAAGCTGGAACTTCTCCCGGCAGATCTCCTGGACCAGCACTCGCTCACAGGCGTCGTCCACGACACCAAGCCCGATGAGGTGTACAACCTCGGAGCCCAGTCCTATGTGCCGACGTCCTGGACCCAGCCCGTTCTCACCGGCGAGTTCACGGCCCTCGGCGTGACCCGAATCCTCGAGGCCGTCCGGCTGGCGCACCCGGAAGCCCGCTTCTACAGATCGGAAGAGCACACGTCTGAACTCCAGTCACACTGATATATCTCGTATGCCGTCTTCTGCTTGAAAAAAAAAAAAAAACACACACCACCCCCCCCCCCCC
>CAJVYZ010000353.1 GCA_913009915.1 uncultured Gemmatimonadota bacterium
GGTGGTTTTTTTTTTTCAAGCAGAGGACGGCATACGAGATATATCAGTGTGACTGGAGTTCAGACGTGTGCTCTTCCGATCTATTCTGGTCTGGGACCGGGTGTCGTCGTGGAAGGTAACGGAGACCGAGTCGCCCACGTGCAATCCCAGCTTGACCGCCTCCCAGTCGAGATAGGTGCGCAGCACCCGGCCGGCGGCTTCGGTCAGGACCGACTCTCGGCCGATGCCGATCCGGGCTGCGGGGCCCTGTGGCGCCACGTCGACCACCAGCACGCCTCCCTGCCGTTTCCAGTCGCGCATGGCGTCCGCGCCCGCCACCTCGAGTCCGGTCCACGCCCGGCGAACGGTGCCTTCGCGCAGGAGCTCGTCGGCGACTCGCATGGCCCGTTCGATGGGAATGGCGAAGCCGATGCCAATCGAACCGCCACTGCTGGTGAAGATGGACGAGTTGACGCCGACGACGTCGCCGAGGGCATTTACCAGCGGGCCGCCCGAATTCCCGGGGTTGATGGCCGCGTCGGTCTGGATCATGTCGAGGTACAGTCCCGGACCGCTGCTGGTCGGGAGGATATTTCGCCTGGTGGCGCTGACGACGCCGGCGGTGACCGTCGGCTCGGCGTCACCGAGCAAGTATCCGTAGGGGTTGCCGAGGGCGACGACCCACTCCCCAATGAGGAGGTCGGCGCTTCGTCCGATGGACGAGACCGGCAGGTCCGCCCCGTCGATTCGGAGTAAGGCGATGTCGCTGACAGGATCTCCGCCGACCAGTTCCGCCGGGTACTCGATTCCATGGGTGAGGGTGACGACGATCTCCTCGGCATCATCGATCACGTGGTGATTGGTGATGATGAGCCCGTCGGCGCGTATAATGAATCCGGTGCCGTACCCCTGCACCAGACGCTCCGAGCGGCGCGGCAGAAACCAGTTGTCGAACAGGGACCGCGAGGAGACCCGCTGGCGCGAGGTTACCGATATCGACACGACGGACGGACCCACGCGGGCGACGGCATCGACGATGGCGGTGCGGCGCGAGGTGTCGAGGTCCGGCGGGGAAGGGGAGGGGGAGACGGGCGTGGCCTGGGCCGCGATCGAATCGGGCGCTATCTGCAGGCCGTTGCTGGGATCACCGCAACCGATCGACAGGATGACCCCCAGGAACGCTACGCGCCGGAGTGTTCGCCTCATTCGGCCGACTCCAAATACCAGCGTCCCGAATAAGAGGCGGCCACGAAAAATAGCCCCTGAGGTGGTGCTGGTGGACTGGTGGCGCCGTTGTCCGATTGTGCTAGCAACTGGTGCATGTCTCCCGGGGCTCGGCGCCCCAACCCGATGTCGATCATGGTTCCGACCAGCATGCGTACCATGTGGTGGAGGAAACGATCGGCCGCAACGTGAAACCGCACCCCATCCACCCCCCCCTGGTCGGACTTGCGCTGCTCCCAACGAGCTTCCTCGATGCGGCAGCGGAAATGCCGTTGCGGTGTGCCTCGCACCGAGAAGGCAGCAAAATCGTGCTCCCCCTCGATGACCGACGCGGCGGCCGCTAGGCGTGCGTGGTCGACCGGCCGTCCCAGGGCCCACTCGTAGCGACGGCGGAACGGCGAAGCCGCAGCCGCGTCGCAACCAACGTCGTACCGGTACCGGCGTCCCAAGGCACACTTCCTGGCGTGGAAGTCGTCGTGCATTCGCCGGACCGATTCGACCCAACAGTCTCGCGGGAGCAGTGCGTTGAGCGCGCGCTGGAGGTCGGCTTCCGTCCACTTGTCCGGCACGGTGAAACTGACCCCCAAGCCGAGGGCGTGTACCCCGGCATCGGTGCGTCCTGCCCCGTGCGCCACGATCCTGTCTCCGGTCAGGCGGGCCAACACCGATTCGAACTCGCCCTGCACCGTGCGACCCGAGGATTGGCGCTGCCAGCCGACGAAATCGCCACCGTCGTATTGCACCACCGCGAGAAACGTCCGGGTCATTGGCTGAAATCTAGCCGGAAATTGCCCCAGGGGGAAGGCAGGCAAGTCGTTGTCAGTGTTGCGATTGGCAGACAGACGGAAGGGTGGTGAGGTGGTGGGGCGGTAGAGGGCGGTACAGGCGGTAAGGCGGTAAGGCGGTAGCGGGCGGTAAGGGCGGTAGGACGTGGAGGCGGTCAGGCGGTCGTTGATGGTCGTGTCGCTTTAGCGACAGGGCCGAGTCGCGGCTTCAGCCGCGGACAGTAGAGCGATACGGCCCCGCCGCCCCGCTGCCCTCGCTGTCAGTACTTTCTAATAACCCCCACGACAACACCCTGAATGAGGACATCCCGCTCCTGGTATCGCAGGGGCGGCATGGCATCGTTGGCGGGTTGCAGTCTGATCCACCCGCCTGGTTCGCGGTAGAACTTCTTGACCGTAGCCTCGGTGCCGTCGACGAGGGCGATGACCATTTCTCCGTCCTGGGCTGATTGGCGGCCGTGGATCACGACGTAGTCTCCGTCGAGAATGTGCTCGTCGATCATTGAGTCGCCCTGTACCTGCAGGGCGTAGTTGGGCCCCCGGCGGGGGAGCATTTCCTCGGGGACGGCGATGGTCTCGTCATGCATTAGGGATTCGATGGGCATGCCTGCCGCCACCTTGCCGAGCAGCGGTACCTCGGTGGCCGGAGCGGTGCCCCGGGGCGGGAGCACCTGGATGGAGCGGCTTTCATTGTACTGCCGGGTGATGTAACCCTTACGTTCGAGATTGGTGAGGTGTTCGTGCACGGTAGCCAGGGAGGCGAACCCGAATTGCTTGGCGATTTCCTCGAAGCTGGGCGCGAAGCCGTGATCGTCGATGTGGGTCTTGAGATACTGGAGAATTTCGCTTTGGCGGCGCGTCAGAGTCATGGCCAACCCCTGGTCTGTTGATCCCGAATATACCCCGAAGAATAGTACCCGAAGGCAAGCCGAACGGCAAGAGGAGAGTCAGGGGTCCGTGGCGTCGGCGGCGGGTTTGGTCATTCCGGGAGACCGAGTTACTTTCGCCGCGTGGATGGCTTAAACTTCGGGTGCCGGCCCCCGGCGCGGTGAGGTTTTCGGGATTGATCGGGTCATCGTTGAGACGGTAGGGGCGACACATTCGTCGCCCATACCCCCGACGTGGAGAGATCGGGGATTTCTGGAATTCGGGATGCCATGCCTCAGGCATTCGGGATCGACAGGGTCATCGTTGACAACCTAGGGGCGACGCATGCGTCGCCCTTATGGATGCGCCGCCGTTGCTCCGACGGATGCGCCGCCAATGTTGGCACCTGGTTCGAGTCGCGTCATTCCGTAAGCCCGGAGAAGACCATTTGACGGCGGTGTCGGACAGCGAGATCATCCTTCCTCCCTCGCAAGTCGAGGAGTTATTACGCACGCTGGTCAAGGCCCAGCGCGCGTTTCAGATGTACCTCCCCAACAATCCGATTTACCACCGCGCCATGGGCAACGTGCGCGACGCTTTCGCCCCGGTGTGGAACGCCACGGATGAGATCATCCTCACGGTCGATGAAACGGATTTCATCTGGGAGGAGACGGTCGTCTATCAGCAATTGAACAAGACTGAAAGCCTGGCGTGGATGCTGTACAAGGACGGCATGCGGCTCCTGACGTTGTCTCGGGGGTGCGAGGAAGAGGAGATCATCGGGTTTCTGCAGATCGTCAACCAGGCCAAACTGCTCCCGGCGGACGCCGGTGACGATCTGTCGACCCTGTTGTGGGAGAAGGACTTCGATCACATCCAGTACCGGTTTCCTGAGTTGTTCGGCGACGGGCCGGCTCTCGATGCGGCGGTAATGGGCCCGCCTACCGCGCCGACGGAGGAGCTACAGGAAGAGGTACAGAAGGATGTGGCCGAAGGGTCGCCTCCGGACGAATCACGTCCCAAGGGCATGATCGACATCGACGATTTCGATTCCACGCTGTATTTCCTCGACGACACCGAGGTCAAGTACCTGCGGGACGAGTTGGAGCGGGAGTATTCGTGCGATCTGCGGGCCCGTAGATCGGAAGAGCGTCGGGTAGGGAAAGGGTGTAGATCTCGGTG
>CAJVYZ010000354.1 GCA_913009915.1 uncultured Gemmatimonadota bacterium
AGACTGGGCGTTAGTGTGGGGAGTGCGAGGGTGTAGGGTGCTGATGGGTACGGGGGGTGAGATAGGAGGAGGGGGGGGGGGGGGGGGTGGTGGTTGTTTTTTTTTTTTTTTTCAAGCAGAAGACGGCATACGAGATATATCAGTGTGACTGGAGTTCAGACGTGTGCTCTTCCGATCTCTTCGAACTTCGAGCCCGACGATATAAGCTGTCTTGCCATTAGGCTTCCTCATTTGGGCTGACGAATTATTCCGAATAACATATGATAACTCATGTTTTCGGCGCAAAAATATCAAACCATTCTGACAGAGGGTAGCCGTGGCAGACGATGAATTCACCATTTACGATCTCAAGGTCGAATGGCTCGCCGGCGACAAACCCTGCTGGTGCGGCGCCAAAACCGGCGATCACTTCACCCTCACGGGCGAAAATATTCACTTCCCGCCCGGCCAAAGCTGGTCCATCTACACCCTGGCCGCCTTAATCCCGTTGCTGCCCGCAAAACAGCGCGTCACCGACCCCAATGACTGGATGACAACCGACACGGAGATTGCCTGCCCCGATCCCAACTGCGGCGCCCGCTTTCGCATTTCCCAAACCAACAAACGGATTTTCCGCCATTCCGAAACCACCGCCGTTGCCCTCCATAAGCCGAAAGAATGAACGCTATTGAGCTAGCCGATCTGGTTCCCGGCTACAAAGTTTCTCGTCTGCTCAAGGGCGGCTGGCACTTGGCTGGCGGCCACGGAGACATAGACCGCGACAGCGCCATCCGCGACATGGCCGCTTTTGTCGAGGCCGGCATCACCACTTTCGACTGCGCCGACCATTATATCGGTGTCGAGGAAATGATCGGCGATTTCCGCGCCGCCTATCCCAGCCTCGCGCCCTCGGTACAGATTCACACCAAATTCGTCCCCGACTTTGCCCGCCTCGGTCATGTCCACAAGGCCTATGTCGAGGACATTATCGACCGTTCATTGTGCCGTCTGAAAGTCGAACGGCTCGACCTCGTGCAATATTATTGGTGGGACACCGACATTCCCGGATATCTCGAAACCGCCCAATACCTGTCCCAACTGCGCGACGCCGGCAAAATCGGCCATCTCGGCACCACCAATTTCAACGTCGCCCAACTTGGCCAATTGATCGACGCCGGAATACCCATTGTTGCCAACCAGTTACAATACTCGCCCATCGACCTCCGGCCGCAAAACGGCATGATCGAATTTTGCCAAGCCAACAACATCAAACAGCTCTGTTACGGCACCCTGGCCGGCGGTTTTTTTTCCGAACGCTGGCTCGGTGAGCCCGAACCCACGCACCCCTTCGAAAATCGCTCACACACCAAATACAAGCTCATCATCGACGATTTCGGCGGTTGGGCCCTGTTCCAGGAACTGCTGGCCACCTTGGCGCGCATCGCCCGGCGCCATGACGCCACCATCGGCCAGGTCGCGTTGCGCTGGGTACTCAGCCGTCCGACAATCGTCGGCGCCATCGTCGGCGCCACCCCTACCCGCCATTTGGCCGAAAACGCCGCCACCTTCGCCTTCGACCTCGACGGCGAGGACCAGGCCGCCATCAAATCGGTAACCGACCGCCGCATCGGCCCCCAAGGCGATTGTTACGACTTGGAGCGCGACAAATCCGGCCGCCACGGTGCCATCATGCGCTACAACCAGAACGAAGGCCGGACCTGATCAAGCACGGCTCTCAGCCCACGGCGACCCTCCCGACCGGCTTGTCGGCCAGAAACCGACGCAGCGACACCACATGCAGCAAGATAGAGAGCGGCACGGCGAACAGTGGAATCATGACCAGCGGGTAGGCAGTGATTAGCGTATCGGGTACATCGGATGGCAACAATCGAAAGGGGGGCGAGGTCAGGAATCCGGTCCCTACAGCCACCACGAGGTCGGCGATTCCGGCAATGTTCCACGCAATCGCCAAGCCACGCGCATTGGCATAACCGCGCGCGACGGCGTAGGCCACAAATGGGGCTGTCAATCCCACCGCTACGTCACCGATGCCGGCCGGCAATGCGAACGCGCCGGGCAACAGGTTGAACGCATAAAGATAGAGGAAGATGGCGCCCACGGCTCTGTATAGCTGTACACCGATGATCCATGCCTGCGGCACCCGCGCCAGGACTTCATTGAGCCGCTGCGAGCGCACGATAAAAACCAGCCCCGCAATCAAAGGTAAACTGAAACCAAACGCGATATTTGGGACCAGCGGATGGTTTTGATCGAATATGCCGGCCCGGGCGAGGCCATAGTCAACGGCAAACCACGCCGCAAGAGCGACACCAATCCCCAGGCTGACCCGCCAATGGCGTGTCAGAGCAGCTGGGTCACTCGGACGCGCCAGGTGTAAACCCAGCAGCAACAACAGTGGCACCAATACGGAGAGACCGATGACAATCGGCTCAACGATGATTGTCGGGTCGGCTGCCATATCCCGTCCTTACCTGTTCTGCGAACACCGGCTAACGACACGGCCGCCAGCCAACTTCAGCACTCCACGAACACAGAGAAGGGACTTGGCGCGCTGTCACTAGCCAAAATATAGTGACTGCGATAACTGTTGTCACGCGGTATATTGGCCTTTCGAACAATCATGCCGCCGTTGTGAAATCTGCTGGACCGCCTTTATCTCAGGTCCCGATCAAAAAAAGAGGCCGGAAATCACCCGGCCCCTTTCGATTAACCCCAAGCTCGATGCACCCTACTGGGTCAACTCCTTGATCTTTTGAACGTCCGCCAGCGTGATCTCCATCACGTTTTGGAAGTCACCGTCGCGGATCTGCATGCCTACGAACGGCACCGAAACATCGCCATACTCGTCGAAATCGATCGGGCCGGTGGCGCCCACATAGCGAATCTTCTTGCCTTCGCCCAACAGCTTGATGGCTTTCTTGAACTCCTCGACACCGGCATAGACCGGCTCGCCTTCTTTGCCCGTGATCAGGCGCACATGTTTGGCCAGCGTGGTCCCATTTGTTGCACCACCGGCGGAGATCATGGCCAGCGCGATTAGCGCCCCGGAATCATAACCCGATGTCCGGCCCGGACCTTTTGGCGAGAGGTCCCAACGTGCCTGATAGTCCGCCTCCATCTGTGCCAGCGACGGAGTGTCGGGCGAACCTGGGCTGATGAACCAGGCATCGGTGAAGAACTCGTGGCCGATGGTATCGACGAAGGCTGAATCGTTCATGCCTTGCGGAAACACATATTTTGCTGGGCCTTCGAGCCGCAGCCAGTCCCGAAAAATCTTGGTGCCGTCCTGCGGCGCGCTGAGCAGATACAGGCTGTCGGGATCGCCCTCCAGCGCCTTGTTGACCTCCGAGCGATAGGAGGCCTGATCGGCGTTATACGGAACGATATTACCAATGCCGCCACCGAGCGCTTCGAAAGAACGAACGAACTCGGCAACATTATTGTTACCCCAATCATTGTTCAGATTGATGATCGCGATCTTGCGCAGACCGACGTCCCAGGCCATTTTTGCCGTCGCCACCGCTTGCAGAGAATCGGCGGGCAAAGTCCTGAAGAATAGACCTTTTGTTTCACCGCGCCGGCCCATCCCTGTAAAGGTCGATGACGTCGACGCCCTCGCGATCACCAACACATCCTTCTCGATCGTCGCCGACGTCAGCAACGGCGCCGTGATACCCGAGGAGACCGGTCCCACGATCGCGGTCACCCCGTTAAGGTCGATCAGCTTTCGCGCCGCGTCCACCGCGACCGAGGCCTGCGTTTGCGAATCCCGCACATCGTATTTAAATTTGCAGCCACTATCGCCGACGGCTTCGGACACCTGTTCCACCGCCAGTTCCGCGGCCTTCGAGATCGGCACCCCGAACGCCCCATACGAGCCCGTGAGCGAGAGCACCGAGCCGATCGTGTACGTGCAATCCTGCGCCTGCGCCGGTGGCGCCACCCCGACGGCCGAGCCGGCAAAGACCGCGCCTGCCACCGCTAGTGGCACAAAAACTTTAGACTTACCCATTCAACACCTCCCAC
>CAJVYZ010000355.1 GCA_913009915.1 uncultured Gemmatimonadota bacterium
CACCGAGTTTCTCTCCTCTTTTTTTTTTATCGCCCCGGCGACCACCGACCTCTACCCTCTTTCCCTCCACGACGCTCTTCCGATCTCGCGGATTATCCCTCACATCGAATCGCTGCCCGACCAACCCGCGGCCGACACCAGCGGAGGCGAGGCCCTCGCCCGGTCGCTCCGGGAACCCATCCCCCGAGAGGGGCAGCCGTTCGAAACGCTGTTCGACGACATCTTCCGCGTCACCCGCACCAGCTTCACGGCCAGCGGTCCCGGCTATCTGGCCTACATCCCCGGCGGCGGCCTGTTTCACGCCGCCGTCGCCGACCTCATCGCCGACGCCATCAACCGCTACGTCGGCGTGTGGGCTGCCGCCCCCGGCTTGGCGCAACTGGAAGCCAACGTCATCCGCTGGTTCTGCGACATAGTCGGATACCCGGCGTCCGCCGGCGGCTTCCTCACATCGGGCGGGTCGTTGGCCAATCTCTCGGCCGTGGTGACCGCACGGCGCACCCACTTGGCCGACGATTTTCTCCGCGGAACCATCTACACGTCCGACCAGGTTCACCACTCGGTCCTCAAGGCGGCGCTCCTGGCCGGGTTCCCCGCGGCCAACATTCGCAGCCTCCCGGTGGACGATGACTTCCGCATGCGAGTGGATGCTCTGGCCGATCGAATCGCGGTCGACCGGGGGGAAGGGTATCAACCGTTTCTCGTAGTGGGATCGGCGGGAACCACCAACACCGGAGCGGTTGACGATCTCACCGCGCTGGCGGACCTCGCCGAGCGGGAGAAGATGTGGTTCCACGCGGATGCAGCCTACGGCGGGTTTTTCGTGCTGACCGATCGTGGACGTCAAAGACTGGCAGGCCTGGAACGCGCCGACTCGTTGTCGCTCGATCCGCACAAGGGACTGTTCGTCCCCTACGGCACCGGGTCCCTACTGGTACGGGATGGGGAATTGCTCGCCCGGGCGCACGGCGTGTCCGCCGACTACATGCCCGCCATCCAGCACGACGACGACCTGGTCGATTTCTGCGAGATATCCCCCGAATTGTCCCGTCCGTTCCGCGGGCTTCGCGTGTGGCTCCCGATCAAGATGCACGGGATCGACGTGTTCGCCCGGGCCCTGGATGAAAAACTGGATCTGTCTCGCTGGATTACCGACCAACTCGAGCGGGTCGACGGCCTGGAGATCCTGGCGCGGCCCCAGCTCACGGTCACGGCCTTTCGGGTCATGCGCCCGGGCTGGTCTGTCGACGACGCCAATAGCGCTACCCGCTCCCTGCTCGACGCCGTCAACCGCCGCCGCCGAGTGTACCTCACGGGAACCATGCTGGACGAGCGGTTCGTGATTCGAATCTGCATATTGAGCTTTCGGACGCACCAGGATCGGATGGAGATGTGTCTCGAGGATATTGGTGCAGCGATGGATGAGCTGGCACTTGAGAGTGCGTAGTGCGTAGTGCGTTGTGCGTAGGAGGGCTAAGAGGGAAAAGAGGGCTAAGAGGGCTAATCCGTCTTTTCCCTTTTAGCCCTCTTAGCCCTCTTAGCCCTCCCTACACCACCCACGGCGCACTCCGACCACGCCCCCGGTCTACCGCCAGCTGCCAAACTCAACTTCATCGATCGTATCGCGCACGATGGGCAGCGAGTCGAATTCGGGCACCCACTCGCTGACGTCCGGCGCCCGCCAGGTTGCAATTCCATCACTGAATTCCTCGGCGGCCCGATCGATGTCGATCGGCTCCTGGCCGGGGCCGCCCTGTACCGCGCTGACGCGCTCGAGGTTCTCCGCGGCCTTGTGGTACCCGGCGTCGATGGTCAAGGCGTCCCGGTAGGCCTCGGCCGCCTGGCCGAAGTGACCGGTCAGCTCGAGCGCCATGCCCAGGTTGTTCCGCACCACCGCCAAATCATCACGCAGTTGGCCGGCTCGGGCCAGCGGACCGATGGCGTCCAGGCTCCGGCTCCCCCTGATCAGGATGAGGCCCATGTTGTTCATAGACCAGGCATCGCGCTCGTTCAGCACCAGCGCTTCGCGATACGCTTCCAGCGCCGACTCCGTGTCCCCCAGTTCCTGGTACGCTCGCCCAACCAGCCGGTAGCCTTCGGCCGATTCGGGTTCCAGTTCGAGACCGGCCTCAAACTCCGTGAGGGCCGACTCGGGTTCGCCCGTTTCGAGCAGTACCCGTCCCAGATTGAAGTGACTCTTGACGTGGTCGGGGTCCAGGCTCAGCGCCTCCTCGAACGCGGCCACGGCGCGGGAATAGTCGCCCGACTTCCGCGCGGACAGGCCCAGCATGTAATGCCCCCAGGCGTTGGCCGGCTTGCGCTCGACGTAGGCCGCGAACAGCACCGTGGCCCGATCGTAGTCGCCGGCCCGATACGAGGTCTCACCGTCGGCGAACGTCACCTTGCCAGGCACCACCGTCTTCGGCGGCACCACCGCCTCGATCACCCCACCGGTGGCTGGCACAGCGGCCACCGCCGGGGTCATCGTGGGGCTTTCCCTGGTGATCGACGCGTGACGCACCGAGGTCTCCCTCGTCTGTTGGGCAGTCGTCGGCTTGCCTTCGCCGGTGCAGCCAAACGCCACGACGGATCCTAGGAGTATCAACCCCATGATGACCGCCGTGCCCGACATTCCCTGTCGGTTGCTCTCCGTCAGTTCGAATCGCATGGCTTCCTCCCTTGGTAGGCGCCCCCCGTGCGAGGGTGGGGCGCATGGATGTTGGATTCACACCCACAAGAGGAAGGCAATCAGTCGGCCACGGAGACTATCCCAAAGTCAGACACCATAACCTGTTATGTAAGATAGGATTACGGAAAGAATCCATACCAGCAGATTCGCTGGTCGTGTCCGAATGGACACGGACCATCGAGCTTTACTGTGTCCTACAGGACACTATTGATGCCCCTGGGGAGGTCGATGGAGAACCCGCCGTCCTCCCAGCGAAACACTCCCAGTTTCTAGTTCCCAACATCCAGCTCCCAACCTCAAACGCCACCCTTCAGATTTCTAGCTCCTCCTGATCCCCAACCGCCGCATGATCTTCAGCAAGCTGGCGTGGTCCGCCAGCCCCAGCGCCTCCGCCGTCTTGCTGACGTGGCCATCATGTCTCGCAAGCGCCTCCGTAACAATACGACGCTCGGCCTGGGCCTTGAGTTCCTGGTAACCGGCCCCGCCGCCCTGCTGCCCCGCTGCCCTCGCCGCAGCAATGTCTGCCGGCACCGCGTCGACGCCGAGTGGGTCGTCGTCGGAGGCGATCACCATCCGTTCGATGACGTTGCGCAATTCGCGGACGTTGTTGCGGCGCCAGCCGTATGCCGCCAGCGCCGCGAGGGCCTCGGGCGTCAGCGTCCGCGGCCGGATTCCGAAGCGTTCGCACATCCCCTCCAGCAGGTGGCTTGCCAGCGCCGGGATGTCGGACCGCCGGTCCCTCAGCGGCGGCACCTCGAGCACGTGGACGTTGAGACGGAACAGCAGGTCCTGGCGGAACCGGCCCTGGGCCACGTCGTCATCCAGCGACCTGTTGGTGGCGGCGATGACGCGGGCATCGACTGCGATCTCCTTGGTCCCGCCGACACGCGTCACCGTGCGCTGCTCCAGTACCCGCAACAACTTTGCCTGGGTCGCCAAGGGGAGTTCACCGATCTCATCGAGGAACAACGAGCCCCCGGACGCCGACTCGAAGGCACCTTTGCGCAGCCGGTCGGCCCCGGTAAAGGCACCGCGCTCGTGCCCGAACAGTTCGCTCTCCACCAGATGCTCGGGCAGCGCGGCGCTGTTGAGGGCGATGAACGGCCCCCGACTCCCCTGGCTCCGTTGGTGCACTTCCCTGGCAACGAGTTCTTTCCCGGACCCGCTCTCACCGACGATGAGCACCGGACTCGGGATCGGCGCCACCCGGGCGATCGCCTCGTGCAAACGCTGAATGGGCGCGCTGGTTCCGACGATGGCGCTGTCGGCCCCGAGTTCGCGCCGCAAGGTGGCGACCTCCTGGTTGAGGCGCCGGCGTTCGAGC
>CAJVYZ010000356.1 GCA_913009915.1 uncultured Gemmatimonadota bacterium
CTACGCGCCGGTCGTCCGATTTATGGGGGGGCGGGCGATGTCGTGGTGCAAGGTGAACTCATGGGCGGGGCCAAGGTGCCCATCCCGGCGGACAAGCTGGGGGCGCGGGCTGTGACGGGCGTGTTCGACCTGCCGAAGACCGCCGGAGCTGGCGAGGCCATCGGTGCCGGCGCGAAGGTGTACTGGGACATCGCCGACTGTGTCGCCAAGACAGATGACGAGGCCGGCGCGAACAAGTACCTCGGCAAGACCGTCGCCGCCGCCGACGAGGACGACACCACCGTTCGGGTTCGGCTGGAGCAGTAACCGTGGGCGACCTCCTCCGTCAGGGTTCGCAGTGGCTGGAGCAGCAGCGTTTTTCAGCATTGGATTTGTGAGGTAGGCAGATATGCCGGACATGCTTCGACAAGGAATCCAGTGGTTGGAGCAGCAGCGTGAAACGCACTGCGCCAGCCCGGTCGAGTATCGCAGGCCGCCCGACGCATACACCGTCAACGCGACCTACGGCAAGACCGACGTGCAGGTGGCCGACGCGTCGGGGCTGACGATCACCGCCGGCGTTTGGGACTTTTTGATTCTGGCCGATGAGTTTTTGCCGGAAGGCTTCGAGCCGGAACCCGGCGACGTGATCGCGGCCAACGGGCGCAAGTACGAAGTGATGAACCTGGGCGGCGAAGGATGCTGGCGATGGAGCGATCCGTACCGGCAGACCTACCGCATCCACACGAAGGACACAGGTGAAGACGCATGACCGAATGTTCAGGTCAATTCGAGCAGTGTCAGAACCACTTCGAGGCCATCCACCGCAAGCTGGATCGGCTGGACGAGGCGGTTCGCGGCAACGGCACCCCCGGAATCAATGTCCGCCTGGATCGGTTGGAGCAGGACGCCAAGCGCCAGGGGAGGCTGACCTGGTTGATCCTCGGGGCGGTCATCACGGCGTTGGCGTCGGGCGTCGTCGCCTGGATTGCGGGGTGAACCCATGAGTCTCGTCATCGACATTGCGGACGCGGTCACGGGCGAGATCAACGCGGCTGACCCGGGCACATTCAGTGAAGCGTTCACGGCCGAACGTCATGTGCTGCCCGAGTTCGCGTTGGCAGACCTGGCCGAGTTGAAGGTAACGGTCGTGCCCAAGCGGGTGGAGATCACCGGATCGACGCGGGCGGCCAGCCGGTATGAAATCGCCGTGGACATCGGCATTCAGAAGAAACTCGTCTCCCCCGGAAATACCCTCGACACCGAGGTCGCCCAGCTCTGCGGCCTGGTGGACGAGATCGCCGACTACCTGCGTCGTCGCCCGCTGAGCGCCGCACCGTTTGCCGCGTGGGTCGGCATTACCAACGAGCCGGTCTACGCGCCGGAGCATCTGGCCGAGCAGCGGACATTCACCAGCGTATTGACCGTGATCTACCTGGCGATGAAATAGTCCATTGGAGACTGAACCATGAACAACGTCATCATGCGTAAGCTCGTTCTCACCGCCAACTACCAGTCGCTGGCTGCGGAGAAGGTCGTCGGTTCGTTTGTCATCAGCGTCCCGCCAAGCAACGCGGACGATGCGGTCTTCCTTGGCGACGCGGGTGACGACGTGCCGTGGGTGCCGGGCGAATGGCACGGGTTCAACCGCGTCAACCTGGCCGAGATTCAGGTCAAGGGCACGCCGGGCGACATCGTCACCGTGGTGGGGGGGACGTGGTAGTGCCGTACATTCACGAACCCCTGCCGGTCGTCTCCAAGCCGTTGATGCGTGACTGGACATTGCTCCAGTTGCCCTACGACGGCAGTGTCACGGAGATCACGCACATGAACATGCGGCATCTCCAGGAGATGTACTGCGACTACAACTCGATCACGTCGCTGCCGTGGGATGAGCTGGGGAACCTGTACTACCTGGGCATTTACGGCTGCATGTTCCAAACGCTCGATCTGTGGCAGGCTCCGAATCTGGGCTCCGTGTACGCCGGCGACAATTACGACCTGGTCACCGTCGACGCGCATGACAACACGTCGCTGAACGACCTGGACCTGAGCTACTGCCCGTCGCTGACGACGCTGGACATCTCGGGCTGCACGAATCTCGGCTACATCTATGCATACGGCTGTGCGCTTGACGAGGCGATGGTCGATCAACTGCTCGCCGATCTGGTCGCCAACGGTGTGCCCAACGGTTACCTGCAGATCAGCGGCGGTACGAGTTCGCCGCCGTCGGACCCTGACGGGTTGGCGTTGAAGGCGATTCTGATCGACCGGGGCTGGACGATTGACACGAACTGAGGTGACTCATGAAGGAAATCACTGCCACCACCGTGCAGGTCAAGCTCTCCGACGGCCACGAGGGCCAGTACGTGCTGGTCCACGACGGCCGTCAGGTGATCGAACTGATGAAGCCCAACCGCGGCAAGGTGGGCACGCACCCGAGGCACACGATGCTGGTCGGCACGAAGGAAGAGCTCGAGGCCGAGATCGCGCGGCTGAAGCTCAAGCCCAAGCGCCCGCGTCGACCCGCCGATCGGATGCCGCCGCCCAGACAGCGGAGACCCGGATGATCCGCTTCGAGATGACACAACTGTTTTTCGACTCGAAGAAGGTCCGCCGGTTGGTCGACCGGGCCACGCGGCGGGTGCTGAGCAGGTTCGGCGCGTTCGTTCGACGCACGGCCCGCAGCAGCATTCGCAAGCGCAAGAAGGCGTCGCCGTCCGGATCACCGCCCAGCAGTCACACGGGGCTGCTGAAGAAGTTCATCTGGTTCGGCTACGAGCCGGCCAAGCGCAGCGTGGTGATCGGCCCGGCGCGGCTGAGCAAGGCCGGACGTGGCGAAGCGCCGCACCTGCTGGAGTACGGCGGGATCGGCGTGGTGAAACGCAAAGGCAAACGCAAACGTGCGAAGGTGCGACCGAGACCTTTCATGGGGCCCGCCTTCGAGAAGGAACAACCCAAGCTTCCCGCCATGTGGCGCGGCAGCTTGAGATAAGCAAGGAGACAATGAAATGTCACAGTCATTCCTGTTGGGCATGAACGCCAAGATTTACCAGGACGTCGCCGGCACGGCCTCCCCGGCCAACGAGATGGCCAACGTCAAGGATGTGTCGCTCTCGCTCGAAGCGGGCGAGGCGGACGTCACCACCCGCGCCAACCAGGGCTGGCGGGCGACGGCCCCGACGCTTCGCGAGTGCACCGCCGAGTTCGAGATGCTCTGGCAGCCGGGCGACGCGGGGTTCGAGGCCGTCAAGACCGCGTTCCTCTCGGCCGGCACCATCGCCCTGGCCATCCTCACCGGCGACAAGGCCGCCAGCGGAACCGAGGGGCCGATCGGGGACTTCTCGATCACCAACTTCAGTCGCAACGAGCCGCTGGAGGAAGGCGTCACCGTCTCGGTCACGGCCAAGCTCGCCGTGTTCTCAGAGTGGCTGGAGGTGGCGTAATGAAGACCTTCACCGACACCGCCGGACGGACCTGGACGCTCTCGCTGACACTCGGCACGGCCATGGCCGTCAAGGCCAAGCTGGACGTGGACCTGCTGCAGCCTGAAGCGGGCGATGATGCCGGGGGACCGCCGCTGCTGACCCGCCTGGGCACCGATGAATTGCTGCTGGGCGAAGTGCTCTGCGCCATGCTCGAGAAGCAGTTCGAGTCGCACAAGGTCACGGACGACGACGTTCGAGCCGCCTTCGACGGACAGACGCTGCTGGCGGCGCAGAAGGCGTTCTACGAGGAACTGATCGATTTTTTCCGCTCGCGCGGCCGCAACGACAGGGCCAAGGCGGTCGCCAAGCAGATGGCCATGATCGACGCGGCGGTAACCGCCATCGAGACGCGGATCGACGGGATCGACCCCCGGAAGATGGTGGACCAGGCGATGCGTGGGCAGACGTTTTCCGAATCGCCGGAAGCATCGGAGTCGATCCCCGCCCGCTGACGCTGCGGCAATTGCTGTGGATGGCCGAGGGCCTGGGTCGGGAACAGATCGGAAGAGCACACGTCTGAACTCCAGTCACC
>CAJVYZ010000357.1 GCA_913009915.1 uncultured Gemmatimonadota bacterium
AAGGTATATTCGGCGACCACGCTTTTATTTACAATTGGATTTTTGATTTGAGGTGAATTAGTGTATGAAGTTTGAAGAGAAGAACAGGATGAGCCGCCGGGGCCTTGCCAGGTTTTTCAAGGGGCTTACCAGGAATTCCTTGTCTCGAACCTGTAGATTGACCTTGTCGACGGCGGTGACGCCGCCGAATTTCTTAGTTAGTTCATTCAAGAGGACTTGTGCCATATCGACTTTCTCCCGGCGCATGGAGTGACGGGTTTGATTGCTTCTATTCGATAATGGCCCCGAGATGAGCGGATCCGACCCTCCGGGAATAGCTCCCCAGATACCCGCTCTTGACCTTTGCTTCCGGCTGGCGCCACGCGGCCATTCTCTTTTCGAGCTCGTCCTCGCTCACGTCGATGTCCAGCCGTCGGTTCGGAATATCGATCGTGATGAGATCGCCGTTCTCGACCACCGCGATCGGGCCGCCTCGCATGGCCTCGGGCGAGACGTGGCCGATGCAGGGGCCGTAGGAGGCGCCGGAGAACCTGCCGTCGGTCACCAGGGCCACGCGGTCGCCCAGCCCCGACGCCATCAGCAGGGACGTGGGCATGAGCATCTCGGGCATCCCGGGGCCGCCCCTCGGCCCCTCGTAGCGGATCACGATCACGTCCCCGGCCTCGATCTCGCCGGCTATCAGGGCGTGGATGGCCTCGCCCTCGGACTCGTAGACCCGCGCCGGACCCTGGTGGCGCAGCATCTCCGGGGGCACGCCCGACTGTTTGATGACCGCCCCGTCCGGGGACAGGCTTCCCCGCAGCACCGCGATCCCGCCCTCGGCGCGAAGCGGCTCGCGCAAGGAGCGGATGACGTTGCGGCCGCCGGACGACGCGGCCTCGATGTTGGCGGCCAGCGTCTCGCCGGTCACCGTCAGCACATCCGGATGCAGCAGCTCTTTCATCTCCTTCAGCAGGACCGGCATGCCGCCGTCGCGATCGAAGTCCACGAGGAAATGCCGCCCGCTCGGGACGACGTCGACCAGGAACGGCACCCGTCGGCCGATCTTGTCGAATTCGTCCAGATCCAGCGAATATCCCAGCTCGCGGGCGAGAGCCAGGAGGTGGAGGGTGCAATTGGTGGAGGCCCCGATGGCCATGCTCGCGGCGATGGCGTTTTCAAGCGCTTGCGGGGACATGATCCGGGAGGGAAGGATACCCGCGGCGAGCAGCGCCATCACCTGTATGCCGCTGTCCCGGGCCAGCCGTTTCCGCTTGGCGTCGACGGCGGGGGCGGTGCCGCTTCCGGGCAGCGACATCCCCAGGGCCTCGGTCAGGCAGGCCATGCTGTTGGCGGTGCCCATCATCGCGCAGGAGCCCGGACCGGGATAGGCGCAGGTCTCCATTTTCAGGAGTTCCGCGTCCGAAATCTCGCCCTTGGCGTAGCTCATCAGCGCCTTGCGGACATCGTTTCCGTAGACGAGCCGTCCGCCGCACCCGGCGTGATATCCGGGCATCATGGCGCCGCCGGTCACCACGATCGCCGGGACGTCCATGCGCGCGGCCGCCATCAGCGCGGCGGGAATGATCTTGTCGCAGGAGGCCAGAATAACCGCGGCGTCGAAGCGGTTGGCGCCGACCACCGCCTCCATCGAGTCGGCGATGATCTCGCGGCTCGGCAGGGCCCACCTCATGCCTTCGTTGGCCTGGCAGAAACCGTCGCAAAGGGCGATCGTGTTGACCTCGAACGGAACCCCGCCCGCGGACATGACACCCTGCTTCACCTCCTCGGCCAGGTCCCGGAGATGGACATGCCCGGGATGGATCTCGCTCCAGGTGTTGACGACGCCGATGAAGGGCTTCTTCAGATCGCTTCCCACCAGGCCCAGCGAACGCAGGAGCCCCCGGTGGTGGACCCTCTCGCTCCCTTCGACGATGTCCTTGCTCTTGTGTTTAGGCTCCACGGTTTCGCACTCCATGAACAAAGCTTTCGCACGCGCCGCGGATCAGTCCGGCGGACCCCGTGCAGATGTACTGAACGCCGCGGTCGATCCACTTCTGCGCGTCCCCGGCGTTGCCGATGTAGATGCCCAGGATCTTTCCCGCCGCCTTCGCGCGGGTGAGGATCTCGTCCACCGCGCGCAGGAACTCCTTGTTGTCGAACTGTCCGGTGACCCCAAGGGAGTGGGAAAGATCGACGGGACCCACGAAGATGACGTCCACCCCCTCGACCTCCAGGATGTCGGGGATGTTGCGGACCCCGTCGGCGGTCTCGATCTGGGCGACGATCAAGGTCTCCTCGTTGCTGTGTTGGATGAACTCATTGACGGCCTTGCTGCCGAACTGGTTCGCGCGCACCGACGGCGCCAGGCCCCTGGACCCGAGCGGCGCGAACTTGGCGTGCCGGACCGCCCGGTGGGCGTCCTCTCCGTCGCTGATCTGCGGAACGTGAATACCGCGCGCTCCCACGTCCAGGACGCGCATGATGGTGGCATGGTCGTTGGACGCGACCCGCACGATGGGCACGATGCCGACCGCCTCGGCGGCGACCACCAGGGACTCCGTGGATTCTATCCCCATCGGGCCGTGCTCGGTGTCTATGATCACGAAGTCGAAGCCGGTATCTCCGACATACTGTATCATTGCCGTGGACGGAAAATTCACGAACGTACCGACTACGATGCCGCCGTCCCTAAGTGTTTTCTTTAATGTATTTCTTCGAGTTTCCATCATTTCTGCTAGTGATGTGTTTCGAGGATCCATTGTGGTTTTTCCGAGTCAGGTTGCGCCATTCGGTCGAGGGCCGCGCCCGGGAAGCGCCGCGCGGGCGAATGCGCGACGGGTTAGGGGGCCGTGCCCCGGGTGGATGCGCCGGGCTGATATCCCAGGTCCCTGGATATCTCCAGCGTGGTGGCCTTCAGCGGTTTCGACAGCGTGTTCAGTCTCTTGGACGTCATGCGGAAAACCGGTCCCGAGATGCTGACCGCGGCCACGGCCTTGCCGGCGACATCGAAGACCGGGGCGCCGATGCAGCGGGCGTTCAGCCGGTTCTCCTCGTTGTCGATGGCGTAGCCAAGGGACCTTACGACCTTCAGGTGGTCGCGAAAGGCCTGCTTGTCGGTGATCGTGTTCTTGGTGCGCGCCTCGAACTTCTGCCGGTCGAGCGCCTCGTCCAGTTCCTCCTCCGACAGATAGGCCATGAGCGCCTTGCCCATCGCCGTCACGTAGGCGGGGAAGGTCTTGCCGACGCTGGTCAGCAGCCCGATCGCCTCGTGTCCGTCGATCTTGTCTATGTAAATAACCTCGTAGCCCAGCGCGCCGTCCTTGTTCAAGATTCCGAGGTGGGTGGTCTCGTTGGTAAGCTGCGTGAGCTTTTGCAGGTGGAGGCGGGCGACCTCGCGCACCTCCATTTCGGAGAGCATATGTCCCGCCAACTCCACGATCTTCAGGCCGAGGGAGTATTTTTGGGTGGCCGGGTTCTGTCGGACGAACCCGCTTTCCAGCAGGGCCGAGACCAGCCTGTAGACGGTGCTTCTGTTAAGGCCGATCTTCTTGGCCAGATCCATCATGCCCAGCCCGCCCTTCTCGGCCGCCAGAATAGGTAGGATGGACAGCGCCTTCTTGACCGTCGACGGCGCGTAGGAGACCGAGGTTTGCTTTCTTTTCAATATCCGGTTCCTTTGGGATCGGTCCGTAGCGCGGCATATTTGTTCATTATACGAACTTATCGTTTGAATATTAACACCATTCTAGGGGGTGGCGTCCCGTTGTCAAGATTTCCGGGCCGCCCCCGTCGGGACCGCGCGATATGACCGCCGTGGAGAACACGTAGCCCGGCCGGTTCGGATCGACCGCCTGGGTAATACGGCTCGTGGCAACGGTTATTCCGATGGGATTTAGGTTAGATCGGAAGAGCACACGTCTGAACTCCAGTCACACTGATATATCTCGTATGCCGTCTTCTGCTTGAAAAAAAAAAAATATAGTCACGCATCTATTCAAACTATCTTCAT
>CAJVYZ010000358.1 GCA_913009915.1 uncultured Gemmatimonadota bacterium
GGACGCGATTACCCTGACGTGGATCAGGGTGCTGGTCGCCTGTACCGGCGTGCTGGTGGCCTTCGAGGTGCCGACCCGCCAGGCGTTCGTAGTCGAGATGGTGGGCAAGGACGACCTGATCCACGCCATCGCCATCAACTCGTCGGTGTTCAACGCCACCCGGGTCGTGGGCCCCGCCATCGCCGGAGGGTTGATCGCCGTGGCCGGCGTAGCCGCAGCGTTCGTGGTCAACGCGGTGAGCTTCGTGGCGGTGTTGGCGGCGTTGCTGGCCATGCGGTTTCCACCTGAGATACGAGGCCCGGTCGAGGTCAACGCCCGTGAGGCGTTCCGCGAGGGGATGCGGTTCGTGCTGGAGCGCCCCGGTCCCCGACGGTTGATCCTGCTGACGGGAGTGGTCAGTATTTTCGGCTCCTCATTCGTGGTCATGCTGCCGGTATTGGCCCGCGATGCCCTCGGTGTCGGAGCGGAAGGCTACGGCATCCTGGTTGCCGCCACGGGGGTGGGGTCGCTGGCAGGCGCCTTGATTCTGGCGGCTTTCGGCGGCCGGCTGCCGCGCCAGCGGTTGATCTTCCTAGGTGCCGGGACCTTGGGGCTCACCCTGGCCGTGGTGGGCTGGATCCCCTGGTTCGGGGCGGCGGTCGTGGCCCTGGCCGTTGCCGGCTGCGCCTTGATATTCACCTACGTCAACATCAACACCGTGCTCCAGACCCAGGCCCCCGACCATCTCCGGGGCCGGGTGATGGGCTTCTTCGCCTTCATGGCGCTGGGGCTGTCGCCACTGGGGGCGTTTCAGATCGGCTGGGTATCCGAGCAGTTCGGGGTCGCCCGGGCCATTACCCTCGGCGGAATCGTCACCGTGGCAGCCGCCGTGTGGCTGGGACGCTCCCATCTGTCGCCGCCGCCGGCCACCCGGTAGCTTGGTGCCATGCTCATTACCATTTCCCGCCAATACGGCGCCGGTGGTTCGGAGGTCGCCCGCCGGGTAGCCGCCGCGCTCGAGTGGTCGGTGGTCGACAACGAATTCGTCGAGCAGGTGGCCCGGCGTGCCGGTCTCCCGCCAGAAGAGGTGGCCGACCGGGAGGAGCGGGTGCTGTCATTCATCGAACGCCTGTCGTTGACGATGGCTTCATCGGCCCCGGAGTTGTTCCCGCCGGAGACCGGCACAGCCGAGAACCGGGACGAGGTGATGGTGGTGCGGATGACCGAGAGCCTGGTGGCCGAACTGGCCGAACAAGGCCACGCCGTGTTGGTAGGCCGGGCCGCGCCGGCCGTCCTGGGACAGGGAGGCGACGCCATACACGTCAAACTGGTGGCGCCGGTGGCGTTCCGCCTGGAGCAGCTGTGCCAGCGGCTGTCGCTCCAGCCGAAGGAGGCGCGGGAGGCCTTGAAGCGGACCGACAAGAACCGGGCGCGGTATCACCGGGAGTATTACGATCGGGAATGGGACGATCCGGTGAATTATGACATGGTGCTCAACACCGGAAGGCTGGGGTTCGAGGGGGCTACGTCGGTTATTGTGGGGCGGGCGCGGGAGCGGTGGGGGCTGAGGCCGGAGTAGAAGCCGACCTGTAGCTCTTCGCCCCCGGCTCCCAAAGTCCATCTGTCCGCCCCCGTTTCCGGCGGACAGCGCACTTTGCAACATTTTGTCTCATCCGTGCGACATTTTTCCGGGTTTTCCTGGAAGCCCCTGGCGCGTTGGCCATTGGCCTGCCACTTTGGGGAAGTGAGCGACCACTCTTCCCGGCATAGGGGAAGTGCGATTTAGGCTGCGAGGGGTGACTCGACTTGCCTGTCCAATACTAGTTAGATGGCCAGGATATGCCTAATCGCCTAGTCCAAGTTGTACTAATGCTTTCGGCTTTGCCTATGAGCCAGGCTGAAGCCCAGATGCTCCAAACCCCCACGATCATTACGCACAGTGATCGGGGTGCTTGGGAATGTGTGGCGCCACCCAAAATGCGGAATCTGTTCTATCTACAGCATCCAGATTCATCCCCTTTGCCTCTTCCAAATATCGTTGATGAGCCCTACGGACTGGTAGGTGAATACCGGATACAATTTACGCTCACTTATCGCCTGAACCTTCCCGATCGGAGTGAACCAACCAGTTCAGTGGCTGGCTCTACGATCGTGGGTCTGCTCGTGATTCGTGATGCCGCGAATGATGGAGTGTTAGTCCCCACCGTCGAGGGTGGAACGATACGGGAGCTTCACGGTTTGACCACGGCTCCTTTCCATCGCTTTGGGCTCCCATGGAGCCCTTGGCCCCTGGAGGCCCCCGACTCCTTTGCCGTCAGCTTGGCGAAGGCGCTCGACACATCAACCATCAGTGGTATTCGGAGCATCCAAGGTCAATCTGGCCACCTCGCACTCAGTATCCCTAGCGGAGCGCATGATGGTGTAGCGCTATTGCCATTATACGTTGGCACCAACGGTATCACAGGGCGGTGGACCCGCCACGGACCGCTTACTGACCCGGTTTGGTTAGAGGGGTACTTTTGTGCCGTTAAGCTGTGACTGGTGGCCATCTAACCGGCCATTGGAACAGCGGGCCCGGTGGGCCAGAGATTGTGCAAGTCGTCAGTATGGATAGGCCTAGCCATTCATTTCGGCATGCCTTGAGCACGGCCCGCAGTTCAACGGCAAGACGTTAGATGGCACGCCCAGGTAACGGTCAGAGGACGGGCTTAGGCTATGGTGAGGAACACCACAGCCGCGAGTACCCCGATGCACGTTTCGAGACGTAGGCTTCTGCCGAACACGAAAGCGATCGCCATCTCCCTACTACTAACTAGTCTACCAGCCTGTAGGACATGGCAAACACACGACCCTCAGACGAGCCCCGCGAAGGAGGCGCCGGTCAGGTTATGGTGGACAGAGGGCACTGCTACAGGCATCGCCAGCCGATCGACGCCCGATTCACTTTATCTGTATGTTGAGGGTGCATCAGTAGGATGCGTTCGGTGTGACCGTGCCTTCGCTGTTTCTGACCTAGACTCAATCAAGGTCAAGAACATAACTGTTGGAGGGACCTTTCTAGTAGGGGCGGGTGGGGCAATTGCTGCGCTCCTCATCTTTGCGGCCGTTTCTGTATCTGGCATGGACTAACCGCGATGGTCAAGAAGTGGATCGGGCGCAGCTTTCCATCTAACCGGCCGTTGGAACAGCGGGCCTGGTGGGCCATAGATTACGAAAGTCGTCAATATTGGTAGGCCAGGCCGTTCATTTCGGCATGCCCGAAGTACGGCCCGCAGTTCAACGGCAAGACGTTAGGAAGCACCCGAGAAGCCGACCCTTATGAACTCTCAGCATCAAGCAGCAAGACACAAATGAAGGAACTTCTCAGAACGGGGAGTCTAGCCTTGGCTCACTCGCTTGTTGCCGCCCTCGATGCGGAAGGAATAGCAAACCACCTCCAAGGGGAACATGCTGCGTCCTACATCGGAGGTGGTATTTCAGTCTTTGTAGTGGCCGATCACGATTGGGAAGCTGCCCGAGCTGTCCTTGCCGTCCTCAATAGCTCCACCGACTGAGAACGGTCGCTGTACACCGAGGTAAGGTGCTGTCCTAACCGGCCATTGGAACAGCGGGCCCGGTGGGCCGAGGTGTGGCAGAGTCGTCAATATGGGTAGGCCCGGCCGTTCATTTCGGCATGGCCTGAGTTTGGCCCGCAGTTCAACGGCAGGACGTTAGATGCCTCACCAGGACAGGCACTGCTGACTGGAGCTCCTGCCAGGCCTATCCTCCAAGCAAACCGGGGAGTCCTAGCCATGCCGTACCATCATCTAATAACCGCGATAAGGGCTTGCCTTGGAAAAGTCTTGATGCGCCTTGGCTTGGTGGGCGCCGTGGCCATAGGTGTAGCGTGTGCAGACGATCGGGTCGCTGTTGTCCTTACAGGCCATCTCGCTTATTACGATGGGACACCGGTTGCGAATGGTGCGGTCATGAGCTTTCGCGATAGCGCGTTCGGCGAACCGATCTCTCCCTT
>CAJVYZ010000359.1 GCA_913009915.1 uncultured Gemmatimonadota bacterium
GTGTTGTGCTTTATTGTTTCTTTTTTTTTTAAGGATACGGCGACCACCGAGATCTACACTCTTTCCCTACCCGACGCTCTTCCGATCTCGCCTGGATCGCTCCACGGAGGAGCCGGTCTCGATTGCGAGTTGATCGTGCGGGTACTCCGATTCTGTTTCCTGACGACGTTCTACCCGCCCTACCACTTCGGCGGGGATGCCATCGGTATTCAGCGGCTGGCCCGGGGGCTGGTTCGGGAAGGCCACCACGTTACGGTGATCCACGATGTCGACGCCTTTCTCGCTTTGGCCCCGTCCCCGGCCAATGTCGACAGCGTTGATGACGGGGTAGAGACGGTCCAACTCAGGAGTCGGTTCGGGACGCTGTCCGCCCTGCTGACGCAGCAGACCGGGTACCCGGTCGTCCATGGGCAGCGGATACGGGAGGTGCTGGACGCCGGGAAGTTCGACGTGGTCAACTTCCACAACGTGTCCCTGGTTGGCGGGCCGGGCCTGTTGAGTTACGGGAAGAACGCGATCCGGCTGTACATGGCGCACGAGCACTGGCTGGTCTGCCCCATGCACGTGCTGTGGCGTCACGGCCGGGAGCTGTGTCCCGGCCGGCAATGTCTGCGGTGCACGCTGCACTATCGCCGTCCTCCACAACTGTGGCGCTACACCGGTTTGTTGCGGCGCCAACTCGATGAGGTAGACACTTTCATTGCCATGAGCGACTTCAGCCGGCACAAACACCACGAATTCGGTTTTCCGAAGCCGATGGAGGTGCTCCCGTATTTCTTGCCGGATGACGATGGTGACGCACCGGAGAGGATGACCGGGCCGCCGCAGGAACGCCCCTATTTTCTGTTCGTGGGACGATTGGAACGGATCAAGGGCCTCGACGAGGTCATCGACGTATTCCGTGATTACCACGACGCCGACCTGTTGATTCTGGGGGATGGCGAATATGCGGCGCCCCTCCGCCGGCGCGCTCAGGGTCTGTCCCACGTTCGGTTTCTGGGGCGGGTGCCGGTTGAAGAGTTGAGCCGCTATTACCGGCACGCGGTGGCACTGATCGTGCCCTCAGTCTGCTTCGAAACCTTCGGAATCATTCTCATCGAGGCTTTCCGACAGGGAACCCCGGTGATCGCGCGTCGGTTGGGCCCCTTTCCCGAGATCGTGGCCCGCGCCGGGGAGGGCGAGTTGTTCGACACGGCCGACGAACTCGTGGGGGCGATGCGGCGCTTGCAGGGGGACCCGGACCACCGGAACCGGCTGGCCCAGGCCGGAGCCGAGGCATTTCAGGACCATTGGTCCGAGCGGACGGTGGTGCCCCAGTATCTGGATATCATCCGGAGGACGGCGGAACGAACCGGCCGTCAGGAAATCGCGGACTCGCTCAGCATAGTGGAGGTTCAGTGAAATACTTTATCAGTGGTGGGGCAGGATTCATCGGGTCGCATTTGGCGGAGCGGCTGCTCGACCGGGGTGATTCCGTCATCGTGCTCGACGATCTCTCCACGGGACGGATGGACAACATCGACCATCTGATCGGCCGGCCGGGGTTCGAGTACCGGATCGGCTCCTGTCTCGATGCCCCCCTCGTGACCGAATTGGTGGACCGGTGCGATGTGACAATCCACCTGGCGGCGGCCGTCGGCGTCAAGCTGATCGTAGAGCACCCCGTCCGGACCATCGAAACCAACGTCAAGGCAACGGAAGTGGTCCTCGGCGCCGCGGCCAAGAAGCAGAAATTGGTGGTGGTGGCCTCGACTTCCTAAGTGTACGGCAAGGGCACCAAGATCCCAATTGCCGAGGAGGATGACCTGCAACTATGGCCCACCGTCAATTCCCGATGGGCCTACGCCTGTTCCAAGGCGCTCGATGAGTGGCTGGCGCTGGCCTACTTCCGTGAGAAGCAGGTTCCCGTGATCATCACCCGGTTCTTCAATACCGTCGGTCCACGCCAGACGGGGCGCTACGGCATGGTGCTTCCGACGTTTGCGGCTCAGGCGATCGCAGGTGAGCCGATCACGGTCTACGGCTCGGGTGAGCAGTCCCGCTGTTTTGGGCACGTGCGAGACGCGGTGGAGGGTATGCTCCGGCTGATCGAGACGCCCGAGGCCATCGGCCAGGTTGTCAATGTGGGGTCGAACGTGGAGGTGACCATCGGCACACTCGCGGAGATGGTGCGGGACGCCGCCGGAAGCCGGTCGGACATCATCCGGGTGCCCTATGCCGAGGCGTACGCCGAAGGGTTCGAGGACCTGCAACGCCGGGTACCGGATGTTTCCAAGCTGGAGCAGCTGACCGGGTTCCGGTTCGAAACGCCTCTTGCGGAGGCCATCGACGACGTCGTCGCCGATCAGCGCGCGCGGCTGGCGCTCAGTAGTTAGGCCATGCGCGCGATACTGACCTACCACTCGATCGATGACTCGGGGTCGCCCATCTCAGTGTCTCCGGCGATCTTTGGGGCCCAGATCCGATGGTTGGCCGAGGGCCCGGTCCGGGTGCTCTCATTGGAAGACCTTGTCGGCGTGTCGCCCGAGGAAGACGCGGTCGCGCTCACCTTCGATGACGGCTTCGTCAACTTCGAAACCGTCGCGGCTCCGCTTCTCGGCCAATACGGACTCCCCGCCACCCTGTTTGTCGTGGTCAACTACGTGGGCAAGAACAACTTGTGGAACGGGAAGAAGGGGCCGGGGATTCCGGTGCTTCCGCTGCTCGATTGGGCCGCCCTGGGACGGTGCATCGACTCCGGAGTTGCCATTGGTTGTCACACACTCAACCACCCCAATCTGTGCCAACTCCCGGGGAATAGCGTCCGCAAAGAGCTGGTGGACTCGGCGGCCGTCATCGCTCGCGAGACCGGGCGATCGCCAAGGAGCGTTGCCTACCCATACGGGGCCCACACTCCGGAGGTGGCACGGATGGCTCGGGAAACTTACCGCCTGGGTGTTACCACCGATCTGCGCCCGGTCGACAGTGACGATGATCCGCTGCGTCTCCCCCGCCTGGACATGTACTACTTCCGGGCCCACGGCCGGCTGGAAAGCTGGGGAACCCGCCGGTTCGATGGACGGCTGTGGCTGCGCCGACAGGCTCGCAGGCTGCGGCAGACCCTGGCGGCTCGGGGAGGTACGCGATGAGCGGTACCCGGTTGTCGGTCATCGTGCCGGCCCACAACGGCACCGGCGTGCTGGAGAAGTCGTTGAGTGCGCTCCGCGACAGCGATCTGCCCCGCAAGCACTGGGAACTTATCGTGGTGGACGACGCCAGTACCGATGATACGGGGACGCTGGCGGCACAGTTCGCGGATCGTGTGGTTCGACTCGATGGTCTGCCCCATGGTCCCTCCTACGCGCGAAATCGGGCCGCAGAGGTGGCCAAGGGTGATGTTGCCGTGTTCATCGATGCCGATGTCGTGGTGCACAAGAGCACCCTGCGACAGTTCCGGGAGGTCTTCGACCAGCAGCCGGAAACTGCGGCGGCCTTCGGATCGTACGACGACCACCCCCCCGCGGTCGGGCTGGTATCACGATACCGCAACTTGTACCACCACTATGTCCACCATCAGAATCCGGGCGTGGCGGAGACCTTTTGGGCCGGGTGTGGCGCCATTCGTCTCCAGGCGTTCCGGGAGGTGGGGATGTATAACGAGTGGCATTTCTCGCGGCCGCAGGTGGAGGATATCGAGCTGGGCCAGCGGTTGACCTGCCGTGGCTTCAGAATTGTGCTGATACCGGAGATTCAGGCGACCCACCTCAAGCACTGGACCCTGGGCAACATGATCGCCACGGATTTGAATGACCGGGGCGTTCCCTGGATGCGGTTACTAGATCGGAAGAGCACACGTCTGAACTCCAGTCACACTGATATATCTCGTATGCCGTCTTCTGCTTGAAAAAAAAAACAGACACAAACAAAACATGAATTTGTAATTTGGTAATTAAGAGCCATATTACTACCCTCTCTCGTTCTTACTTCCTCTTCACAATCT
>CAJVYZ010000360.1 GCA_913009915.1 uncultured Gemmatimonadota bacterium
ATCAGTGTGACTGGAGTTCAGACGTGTGCTCTTCCGATCTTGGACGAGCCTCAACCAGAAGGATGACCTGACATTTGACGAGATGGTCTCGCTGTCGGAATCCCTGGGCCGTATCGACAACCTGAACTTGTCAGGAGGAGAACCGTTCATTCGAAAGGAATTTGCGGAGATCTGCCTCCAATTCATCCGGCGCAATGAGGTAAAGCAGATCTATGTCCCCACCAACGGGTACTTTACCGAAAAGACAGTCGAGAAGGTTGCAAAGGTCCTGAAAGATCCCAGCCTGGATTTGTTCGTTGTCGAACTCTCGCTCGATGGCATGCCGAAATTCCACGACAAGTTCCGAGTGGCCAAGCATGCCTTCAAGAAAGCCATGGAAACCTATGATGCCCTGGTCGAACTCCAGAAGACGGACGCTCGGCTGAGGGTCCACTCGATCTCGACGGCGACAGACATCAACATGGACGAGATCAAGGCGCTCACGACCTACCTCTATGAACGTTGTCCCCAGATGGACCACCATAATTTGGCCATCATCCGAGGGGATCGAAAGGATCCGTCTCTGCAGGGGCCGAAGTTGCAGCAGTACGAGGATCTTTTCGAGTACATCCGTCGACTATGGGCCCCACGGGAGAAGGGGCGGTATGGTTCTATCGTGGAGCCTATGCTCCAATGGGCCAAAGTGAAGACCGTTAGGGAGGATCGACAGGTCGTCCCATGCAAGGCAGGCCGCATTTCGGGTGTGGTGTACGCCAACGGCGACGTCGGTGTTTGCGAAATCCACAAACCGATCGGAAACCTCCGTCGGCAAACCTTTCCAGAGATCTGGGCTTCTGAAGCCGCCAAGCGGCTACGAGGGAGCATCGCCAACAAGGAGTGCCATTGTACCACCGAGGTGTTCCTCTGGTCGAGCATCACCTATCAGCCCCCTCCCCTCGCCAGAGCGATGCTGGGCGGCAAGGTGTGGCGCAAACCGCTCCCGCTTCTTGACCACGAACGCCTTCCGGTTACGCTGGCCGATGGCCCGAGCGCCAACGGGCAGCCGCCCCCCCCCGCCGCGGCTCGTGTCGAGGAAGCGGCCGATCGATCTCTACCAGGAAAGTGATGCAGGGTCCCCAGCCCTCCATTGTGGTTCCGTCTCGACCACGGCTCACTAGAGACGGCCTCCCGTGGTAGTCCGTGGGTGGTCTGTCCGGATTTTCCTGAGTCTGTGGCTTCTGTACAGCGTGCACTGGGCAACCGACTTCGTCCGGGAGCATTTCCTGGTCGTGAGCATCGCCGAGCGTGGCACTTTCACGTTGGACGAGTACTCGGGGCTGCACCCTGATCTCTTCACTCATACCAACGGCCATACCTACCACGGTGCCAACCCGGGTATCAGCATGCTCGCCGCCATTCCCTACGCCGTCGCGCGGCCGCTGGTTGAGCGAATCGTCGCGCGAGAACTGGGAGCAAGGGAGGTACGGCCTTCGGTCGACGCGGAGTATGACGATCCGCGAGAGGCCCGTCGAAAGTTCTATGAAACGGTCCGCGCCCGAGGGTGGGACGTCAAGTTCGGCTTGGTCAGCCTGATCACCATGGTGGCCGTCATGGCACCGCTCTCCGCGCTGGCAGGGACAGTCTTCTTCCTGGTGCTACGCGGCCTGGGAGCCCGGCCGCTGCTGGCGCTCACCGGGACCGCCCTTTATGCCTTCGGGACACCGGTGTTCCTTCGTACCGGGTACCTGAACCAGAATATGGCCGTGGCGGTGGCCGGGTTCATCGCATTCGCCCTGCTGTGGAACCCGGGTGAATGGTGCCGCTGGCAGTGGCGCATCCGATGGACCATCGCCGGTGCGCTGTGCGGCTTCGCTGTGCTCAGCGACTACAGCGGTGGGCTGATGCTCCCCATCCTGGGGAGCTACGCGGTGTGGCGCCGGTGGCGCGACGCCGGCCGCCCGGCAGCATGGCGCGCCGCCGCCTGGTTCGTTCTCGGGCTCACTCCACCGGTCTTACTCCTATGGTTCTACCAGTGGGCTGCATTCGGCTTCCCGTTCTGGCCACCCCAGCACTATATGCCTCCGATCGAGTGGAGCGACCTCGGCTACCAAGGCGTAACCGGTCCCCAGGTCGACTTACTGCGAATGTTGCTGGTGGACCCCCGGTTCGGACTGTTCGTGACCATGCCGGTGTCTGTCCTGGCCGTGGCCGCTCCGTGGGTCAATCGTCGTGGTCGTGGGCCACTGCCGCAGGTCGAAGTATGGGTCATGCTCACGGTCGCGGTCGCCTACCTACTGTTCTTCAGTATGATCCACTACACCCGGCTGCAATACATCACCGGGATTCGCTACCTCATCCCCGCCGTCCCGTTTCTGGCCCTCGCGGCGCTCAGCGTACTCGCCCGGCTGCCCCGGGTGATCGCGCTGGCCGTTGTGTTCGTGTCAGTAGTGATAAATTGGGGCTTGGCGATGGGACGCTTTCAGGAACAGGAAGCGTCCATCGTGGAGACCCTCACGCGGGTGTACCTGCACGGGTTGCAACTCCCCGCCCTCACGACCTTGTCCAAGATGGCACCTCAGTACCTCGGCGCCTCGCAAGAGATCTCGGCCACAGCAGTATTCCTGGCCACCGCTGTCGTCATCGCTCTGATCTGGTCCGTGCGGCATCCCTGGCAACCCGTGCGGCCAATCCATGACCCATCCAGTGACATCGACTGAACTAAGCACCGTAGCCGGACAGGGTGATCGATTCAGCGTCGTCGTCACCATCGTCGATGGCGGGCCTACCCTAGAGGCCTGCCTGGATGCGCTCCACGAGCAAGCCGGCACGGCGGCCCTGGAAGTCATCGTGCCATTTGACGAGACAGTTGGTTACGTAGCCGACCTGGCCCCTCGCTACCCCGAGGTACAGTTCCTACCCATGGGAGCGGTCGAGACGGCTCTTCCCGCACAGACCGCCGCCGGACAGCACGAGTTGTTCGACCGGCGCCGGGCACACGGGCTGGCGATGGCAACCGGAAATCTCATCGCCATCCTCGAAGATCGAAGCATTCCACGTCCGCGGTGGGTCCAGCTATTCGTGGACCTGCACGCGTCGCTACCAAATCGAGTCATCGGCGGCGGTATAGCCAACAAGGACCCGGGATGGCTGAATTGGGCAGTGTTTTTTTGCGACTTCGGCCGCTACCAGCCACCGTTCGAGGCATGCGTCCGTGCCTACGTTTCCGATGTCAATGTTTGCTACAAACGCAGCGCATTGACGGATACCCGGGAGTTGTGGTCCAACCGGTACCACGAGACCACCGTCCACTGGGCTCTTCAGGATCGAGGTGAAGCGCTGTGGTTGAGTCCTGAGCCCACGGTCGATCAGCGCCGTGGCAGGCTCAACATGGGCGGGCTCCTGGTCGAACGGTTCCATTGGGGCCGGCTCTTTGCCTACACCCGCACCCGGGAATCAACGATGGTCCGCCGCACCGTCTGGGCCTGCGGTGCGCTGGCCCTGCCCGCTCTGCTCTTCTGGCGGCTGCTCCGTCAACGGCTTCGACGCCGGCGGGTAGCCACCTTCCTCTGGGCCGCGCCCGCGGTCTTCATGCTTCTGGCGTCCTGGTTGGCCGGCGAGGCCGCCGGGTACCTCACCGGCCGGTCGTAGCATCCAGCCCGCCACCACCGCGTATTTGGCGAATCGTTCCATTGGCCCACAGCAACACGACGTAGAGGACGGCACCGGTCCCGATGAGCGGCACGATCGGCAGTGGAGCGAGGGCCCACAGCGCGCCCAGGGCAAGAGCCGGGACCAGTAGCGGGCGCCAGGCGTGGGTCATCGGTGCCTGAAGCCGCCGGCGCGCCTCCCAGCTCACCAGCATGGTCCGAAGCACCTCGGTCACTACGGTGGCCCCCGCCGCGCCCGAGGCGCCGTAGCGGGGAATCAGCAGCCGATTCAGCAGCAGACTGCCCGCCGCCGACACCGCCGGGACCGGCGCCCACCCGGCCCCGCG
>CAJVYZ010000361.1 GCA_913009915.1 uncultured Gemmatimonadota bacterium
CGTATCCATCTTCTACGTTAGCATATCGTGTCACTAATCCACTCAATTGTTTTTTTATTTATTTTTTTTCTTTTTTATTTATTTTATTTCTTTTTTTTTTTTTTTCAAGCAGAAGACGGCATACGAGATATATCAGTGTGACTGGAGTTCAGACGTGTGCTCTTCCGATCTGCTTCTGGGAGCGATCAGCTAAACACAGCCAGTAACGATCGGGACTAGGCTGCCACTACTTCGGTGGTGTCCTTCGGCGTTTCCTTCACTTTTCCTTGTGTCCTTCCTGGTTTCCTTTCTTTCCCTACATCTATGTAGATGTTTCCTTCTCCGTCTACTTCCGGTAGGGCGCTGGCAGCGGCAACGACTACGTTTCCTTCCCCCGTTCTCCGCCTGGCCGTTGATCGCAATGAGCCATTGTTGTGCGTAGACTGGAAGATGGATGGGGACGTGTATCCCAGAAGGGGAGACGCCATGACATGAAAGTGCCCGAGGAAGCTGAGTAAAAGCCTCCCCGGGCGGGCCCCAAGGGAAAGCAACTCCCATGGGACAAGAGCAGAATACTCTGACTCAAGGCGGTTCGGCTAGGAGCGATCGGCACCGGCGGCCGCGGGTCTGTCTCCGCAAAGGCTGCGAGCAGACCTACCAGCCACTCCGTTGGAACCAGCGGTACTGCCAAGAGCCGGATTGTCTGCGTGCGGTTCGTCGCTGGCGGGCGGCCAAACGCCAGCGAGAGCACCGCCGTATCTCGAAAAACCGGCAACGCCATGCGTCTGCCGAGGCAGCGCGGCGACAACGGCGGCGTGAAACGTCCGAAACGGCAGGCCAAGACGGAGATTCTCGTCCCCAAGACGCGCCAGACCGTTGCGCGTGGTCACGCAGCAAAAATAATTTTCCAGATTTTTGCGACCGCCCTGGGTGCTACCAGCCGCCGCGCGTCTCCCATCGAGCACCGTCTCGCTATTGTGGCGATGATTGCCGCCAGGCGATCAGGCGCGTGCGCGATCGTGAACGCAAGTGGTTAAGCCGCAACATGGTTGCGACATTCACCAAGCGTGGAACCCGTCGTGAGACGAATGTCCATACAAAGGCGTTTGTGCCACATAATCCCCAGGCGTCCGGTCAAGATGGCGAACCTTTTTCAGTCGGCGACTATCGAGCCTCCAACCGCGATGGGCTATCTTGCCACTCCCATCAACCACGGGAGAACCATCATGACGACGATCCAAAAACGGGTGCTTGTCTCGGACCGCGTTCGCCACCCACCCCGTGACGGTTTTTCGTGGGTGGACCGACGGTTCTTGCGCGACTTCGCCGCCAAGCTTTCTGGCAATGCCGTCTTTCTGTACTTATTTCTCAGCGCGGTGAGCGACAAGCACGGCTTATCGTACTATGCCGACAGCACGATTGCGGGCCGCTTGCGCACGGGCGAACGGACGATCACCGACGCGCGTGAAGAGTTAGTCACGCATGATCTGATCGTTTACCAGCCCCCGTTGACGCAAGTTCTCTCGCTTCCTCCCGACGGTTTGCAGCGCCGGCGCGAGGTAATCTTGCCGCCCAGTAACATTCCTGCCGATTCACGAGGTGCCGGTTCACGATGAAAGTTTCGTTTTGGGCGGAAGTTCGCCGTTTACACGAAGTGGAAGGTCTCTCGCGGCGGGCCATTGCCATGAAGCTGCGCTGTTGCCGCCAGACCGTCGGTCGAGCACTCGACATGCCCCAACCGCCCAACGAAAGAGTTGGCACCAAGCGTGGCAGCATCCTGGATCCCTATAAGGAAAGAATCGATGCCCTGGTGGCCCAATCTCCCAATCTTTCCGCGGTCCGCGTAACCGAAGAGATTCGCAAAGGGTCCGACGGATATCGTGGCAGCGTGATCCTGGTACGGCGGTATCTACGTAAGATTCGACCCGTTCGAGGGCGCGTCTATCAGGAAGTGACCTATGAGCCGGGCCAGGCGATGCAAGTCGACTGGGGCCATTGTGGCCAGGTGGAAATCGACAACACTTCCCGCAAAGTGTCGGTTCTGGTCGCCGTCTTGTGTTACAGCCGTCTGTGCTACATCGAGTTCACACTCTCCCAGCGAAAAGCCGAATTCTATCGAGCTATTCGACACGCCCTGGAGTTCTATGGCGGCAGCCCGCGACAAATTATCTTCGACAACTTGAAAGCTGCCGTCGTCAACGGCTCGGGGCGCGACGCTTGCCTGCATCCCGAATTCCTGGCCTTGTGCGGACACTACTATCTGGAACCCATCGCTTGCCAGCGGCGAGACCCAGAATCGAAGGGGATCGTCGAGGCGGGAGTCCGCTACGTAAAATATAATGCCCTGCAGGGCCGAGCGGAACAATTGACCTGCTGGGACGATTATCAGCAACTGGCCGTCACCTGGCGCGACGAAGTGGCCAACGTGCGCATCCACAAGGCAACCGGCAGGCGCCCTGTCGACCGGTTTCAGGAAGAGCGTTTGCGTGCCCTGTCATCGGTCCGCTTCGACACCGATGAGCTTGTGGCGGCCGTGGTGACATCTCATGCGCGCGTCTCATTCGATGGGAATCGCTACTCGGTCCCTCCTGAGCTGGTGCGCAAGCCAGTGACCATCCGAGCCGATGCCAGTAGGGTACGGATCGTTTACGAAGGTCGTGAGGTGGCCTGTCACAACCGCTCCTACGCGCGAGGCCAACTCCTCTGTCAGGCCGAGCATCAATTGCAAGCCCTCCGGCTGCGCACGCGCAATCAGGCCAATCACCGAGCCGATGCCTTCGATGCGTTGGGCGAGGTGGCACGGCAGTTTCACCTAAAACTCCTGACACGTCCGGTCAAGACGGCCCATCACATCCGCCGCTTGATGAGCTTGGTCAACACGTATGGCCGAGAAGAGGTCCTGGCATCGGTCGCTCGGGCCCTTGAGTACCAAACCTACGATGCGGCCTATGTCGAAACGATTCTCCTGCAAGAGCGGCGTAGGCGGGAACTGCCGTCCCCGATGCCATTATGTCCGAAGCGCCGGGAACTGATCGACCAGATCGATGTGGAGCCGTCCGATCCGGCCACCTACGATCGGCTCTTTGGGTCGTCAGATCTTGACGAAAACCCACAAAAGGAACAGGAACCATGACCCAACATGACAAACGGCACGAACGTCTCCTACGCGACCTGACGGTCTTGAAGCTTTCACGCATTGCAGAGACCTACCGAGAAATCCTCGATGAGGCGGCACGTAAAAACACACCGACCCTGGAAGTGTTGAGCACGCTCTTTGCAGAGGAGGCCATTGCACGCGCCGAGCGCACGTTGCAGCGCCGGATTCGCCAGGCACGTCTTCCAAAGTGTAAAACACTGCAAGATTACGACTTTACCTTCCCCAAGCGGATACCCAAGCAGAAGATCCTACGCCTGTTCGATTGCCAGTTCGTCGAGCAGAATCAGTGCGGCGTTTTTATTGGGCCGACCGGAACGGGAAAGAGTCATCTTCTCGCCGCATTGGGTTATCGTGCGTGTGAACAGGGGATCTCCGTGCGGTTCACGCGGGTGATCGATATGATCAACGTACTGACCACAGCCCAAATCAATGGAACTCTGGAAAAAGCTCTCCGAGCTTATGTAAACCCTTCTCTGCTCCTCCTCGATGAGCTGGGCTATCTGCCGATCGATAAACGCGGTTCGGACCTGATGTTCCAAGTCGTCGCTGCCCGTTATGAGTCTGGATCGATCGTGTTGACTACCAACCGCGCATTCAAAGACTGGGGCAATCTATTCGACGTCGACAACACCCTGGCCACCGCCATGATCGACCGGCTGATGCACCACGGGGAGGCGCTAGTCATTCGTGGAGACAGCTATCGCATGAAAGATAAAGAACAAGGCGGGGAATAATCTCGCAAGCCCGTCCGACGCGGATGCACAGTGACACAGAAATGAATTCTACGGTCGCTTCTTAGAATCCCTTCGGGAGCTCGGCCTGCCCTTC
>CAJVYZ010000362.1 GCA_913009915.1 uncultured Gemmatimonadota bacterium
CAGCTCATACTCTGTCTTGACCTCGCTCCTCTGTTTCTGGCGCTGCACTTCACTTGCTCTCTTCTCGTTTTTTTTTTTTTTTTAATGATACGGCGACCACCGAGATCTACACTCTTTCCCTACACGACGCTCTTCCGATCTCACGAATTTGGCCGTCTGGGTCATCCGAGTCAGCGCATCGATGAGTGAAAAGATCGTGAACCCGCCCTGTTTTCGGGCGAGTTCCGTCGCATCCTTCGCCAGATTGCGTGGAATGCCGTTCTTGCAAAGCTCCTTCACGACCGACTCGGCATCGGCGCCGAGCTTTTCGGTCATTGCGTTGGTCAATACGCGAACGAAGCCATCGCGGCGCTCGTCACGCTTGGCGACCAGCGACTCGATGATACGCCGGACCTCTGACAGCCCGTCATGGACATTGGCCGTGTGCTTTCGCGTGAACTCGACAATTTCGACCGCGTCCCAAACACACTACTGCCAAAAACTCACCTTGCGGCAAAACGGGGGATTTGCCCATAGTGTCGGTGACGGCGCTGTTTGGGTTGGCAAAATGGTGCCAGCAGTGCTGTCATTCGCTTCAGGTCGAAGGAGTAGACCGATGTCCCACGAGAGCAACGGACGGATCCCCCCCCGCGCCGACAACTTCCACTGAGCCAGCTTTGGAGCACGCTGGCTGTCGGAAAACAGCAGCAGATTCTGAAAACGCTCAGTCGTGCGGCTCACAAAGCAGCCGGAAAGTCACTTCCCGAGAAGGAGGTGACCGATGAGTGTTCGTGATTCCTCTTCAGGCACGACTGCGGCCTCGAAAAGTGTTTCCGGCAACCTCGGTGGCAAGGTCCACGACCATCATCGACAACGACTGGCGGTCGTCTATGTCCGGCAATCGACGCCGAGGCAGGTCATCGAGAATCGCGAGTCGACGCGACTGCAATACGCCTTGGCCGATCGCGCGATCGATCTGGGCTGGCATCGTGATCGCGTCTTGGTCATCGACGAAGACCTCGGTCAGAGCGGAACCAGCATCGAGAATCGTCCCGGCTTTCAACGCCTCATGGCTGAGATCGCCCTGGACCATGTGGGGCTGGTGCTGGGCCTGCAGGTGAGTCGTCTGGCCCGTTCCTGCAAGGACTGGTATCACTTGTTGGAGCTGTGCGGTGTCTATCGAGCGTTGTTGTCCGACCATGACAGCCTCTATGACCCGGCCCAGTTTAATGACCGTTTGTTGCTGGGCCTTCAAGGCATGATGAGCGAAGCGGAGCTGCATCTGATCCGCTGCCGGATGGACCAAGGAGTGCGACAGAAGGCCGAGCGTGGCGAGCTGTTCACGCTAGTTCCGCTCGGCTATCTCCGCGCGCCGGACAACCAGGTGGCACTCGATCCGGACGAGCAAGTTCAAGCGGTCGTGCGGATCGTCTTCGAGAAGTTCGCCGAACTCGGCAGCGGTCGGGCTGTCGTCGCCTACTTGGTGCGGGAAGGGATGCGTCTGCCATCGCGACCGCATTACGGACCGGACCGCGGCCAGTTGGTCTGGCGAAAGCCGGCCACGGCAACCGTCTACGGGATGCTGCACAATCCGATCTATGCGGGGGCCTACAGTTACGGCCGCCAGCAGATCGATCCGCGCGGAAAAGTTCCAGGCCGTCCCAGCACGGGTCGTCGCTGCCAGTCGATGGACGACTGGCACGTACTCTTGCAGGACAAGCTTCCCGCCTACATCTCGTGGGATCAATACCTCGCCAATCGAAAACGCCTGACGCAGAATACCGCCCGGTTCGAGACCCGCGGAGCGCCGCGTGAAGGATCGTCGTTGCTGGGTGGCCTGGCCGTGTGCGGCCGTTGTGGCCGTCGCCTGCACGTCGTCTATGACGGCCGCCCCGGGACGGCCCTGTATCAATGTCAGAACAGCGAACCGGCCGACCCATGTGACAGCCCTAGCGTCGTGGCGGAACCGGTCGATGCCTTGATCGCCGAGCAAGTTCTCCGCGCCTTGGAACCGGCCGCGCTGGAATTGAGCTTGCAGGTCGAACAGGACGGGCGCCGAGAACAAGAGCGGGGAACCGCTCACTGGCGGCAAGTGCTGGAGCGATCACACTATCAGGCCGACCGTGCCCGCCGTCAATACGATATGGTCGAGCCGGAAAACCGCCTGATCGCCCGCGAGCTGGAAAGCCGTTGGAAGAGGCACTCCGCGAGGAGCAGAAGCTCAAAGAAGAATACGCCCGTCTGCAAGCTGAGACAGCAGTCGATCTGCAAGCTCGGGACCTGGATGCGATTTACGCCTTGGCCACGGACCTGCCTGCGCTGTGGGCCGCCTCGACGACGAGTCACGCGGATCGCCAGGAGGTCGTTCGACATCTGCTGGACCGCGTCGAGATCACCGTGGCAGGCAAAACGGAGTTGGTCGATGTGACCATCCATTGGCAGGGCGGTTTCACAAGCCAACACGAAGTTCGCCGACCAATCTTCTCCTATGCGCGGTTGAGCAGCTACGAGGCGTTGAAGGAGCGAGTGACGACGTTGCGGCACGCCGGCCGCACCTCGCAAGCGATCGCCGAACAACTCAACGCAGAGGGCCTCCATCCACCACGTCGTGACGAACACTTCAACTCCGCAATGGTCCGCTCGCTGCTGATCAAGTTCGGCTTAACAAAGCTCCGTAAAGACTCCGACCAACGATTGTTGAGCGAACACGACTGGTGGCTGACCGACCTCGGTCGCCAGTTGAAAATCCCGTCGGGAACTCTGCGAGGCTGGATTCGCCAAGGTTGGGTCCACTTTCGAAAAGCCTCCAACCGATGGGTATTGTGGGCCGATCCATCAGAACAAACCCGTCTCCGCCAACTGCACGCCTATCGCCGCCCGGCCGCCAGTGTTTCTTATCCACAAGAGCTGACCACACCCAAAGACCGAAGCACCTATTGACCCCTGCGTAGCCAATGAACACGGTGTTACGGACATGCGTGCCATAGAATATGAGACCGCAAGGAAGCGCAGCCGAGTTGGAAACTCGTCGTCGGCTGGCAGGAAGACTACTGCTGGAAGGCAGGAAAATCGGCGCGGTTGCCGAAGTCGTCGCTGCTTCCAGATCTTCGGTAAGGTGGTGGCGCAGACAGGAGTGGCCACGAACAAAAAAGGCGCGCAGCGTAAGCTGACGCCCATTGTGTTCTTGGACGAAAGCGGCTTCATGCTGCAACCGGTGCGGCAACGCACTTGGGCTCCCTCGGGGCAGACGCCACTACAAGACGCCTGGGATCGACACGATCGACTTAGCGTGGTCGGCCTCGTTGGCGTTTCTCCTCTACGTCACCGCCTATCGTTGTATTTTCAATTCTTGCTGAACAACGCGGACACCGACCAGATGGTTGAGTTGCCCCGGCAGTTGCACCATCACTATGGCCGCAAAGTGATTGTGGTTTGGGATCGTCTAGGCGCCCATCGGTCGGCGGCTGTATATTTTGAGGAAGAGTGTCCGGATTGGTTCGAGTTCGAGTGGCTGCCGGCGTACGCCCCCGAGTTGAACCCGGTGGAGGAGTGCTGGAACCACACCAAGCACGCCGACCTACCCAACTTCATGCCTGATGACCTCGACCACCTGCAAACTGCGATCTGTGAATCGATGTTGGAACAAGGCGAAGACTAGACGCTCATGCGTTCCTTCTTTGCGTACGCGGAACAACCCCTGTGAACACGATCATTGGCTACGCAAGGGTCAATAAACTTCCCACACTTTCCTTTTTCCCGCTGCTCTGCTAAAAAGGAGGCATTATGCCTGGAATGCTACTGCATCCCAGACGATATGATTCTGGCAAACTGCCTGGAACCAAAATGACTGGATGCCCAAGGTTCGCCGCCCGACTTCCGAGTTCCACAGAAAGAACCCCGGCGCGAACGCTTCTCCGTTCACTTCTGCCCATCCGGCGGGATCGATCAAGAACACAAACATGTCTTGCTCGCCGCAATACAA